>RFGQ01000322.1 GCA_003695865.1 Gemmatimonadota bacterium
CCCCCAGACGAGGACGGTTCGGCCGATCTGAAGCACGTTCTGGCCGTCGCCGACACGATCGGACAGGCGATGAACGGCGAGAAGATCGTCATCACCAAGAGCACGGTCCCCGTCGGGACCGCCGCCAAGGTGCGCGCGGCGATCGAGGCGCGCACGGAGCACCCGGTGCACGTCTGTTCGAACCCCGAGTTCCTCAAGGAAGGTGCGGCGGTCGAAGACTTCATGAAGCCCGACCGCGTCGTGCTGGGCGTCGACAGTGCGTATGCCGGCGAGGTTCTGCGCGATCTCTACTCACCGTTCGTGCGGACCGGCAACGAGATCCTCATCATGGACATCGCCTCGGCGGAGATCACGAAGTACGCCGCCAACGCGATGCTCGCCACGCGCATCAGCTTCATGAATGCAATCGCGGGGCTCTGTGAGCGAACGGGCGCCGACGTGAACATGGTCCGGCACGGCATCGGGAGCGACCGGCGCATCGGCCCAGCCTTCCTCTTCCCCGGCGTCGGCTATGGAGGCTCGTGCTTCCCCAAGGACGTGAAAGCCCTCGTTCGCACGATGAACGAGCTGGGCGCCGATGCGTCGATCCTCGAGGCGGTCGAGGCGGTCAACGAACGGCAGAAGGGACTTTTGCTCCGCCAGATCGTCGCTCGTTTCGGCGAGGACCTCTCGGGGCGGAGGTTCGCCGTGTGGGGGCTGGCGTTCAAGCCCAACACCGACGACATGCGTGAGGCGCCTTCGCTCGTGACGATCGAAGGCGTGCTCGAGCGGGGCGGTACGGTCGTGGCGCACGATCCGGTGGCGATGGACGAGGCCAGGCGCCGGCTCGGAGACCGGGTCACGTACGTCGAGACGAACTATGACGCGCTCACGGGCGCCGACGGGCTCGTGATCCACACCGAGTGGCATCCCTACCGGCGTCCCGACTTCGAACGGATGAAGGCGGCGCTCGCGACGCCGGCCGTCTTCGACGGACGCAACCTTTACGACCCGGATCGCATGGAAGCGATGGGCTTCGAGTACTACTCGGTGGGTCGGCGGGCGGTGGGTCCGCGCGCATGAGGCATACGCTTCTCCGTGCCGCCGAGCTTCTGCTCACGCCGGGCGCCGTGCGGGCGGCGCTCACATGGCCCCACTTCTCGGTCACCTCGTTTCTGATGGTGCGCCGACTCCGCCTGCAGGGG
>RFGQ01000323.1 GCA_003695865.1 Gemmatimonadota bacterium
CAGGAGGCGGAGGAGGGTTAGGGGGCGGACGGGGTCCGCTCAGGCCGCACCGGCGCCCAGGTCGAGCACGATCTCGGGATGGTCCGTCCGCACCCGGCCCGCCCGCAGCCACGTCGTCCAGCCCAGTCGCACTGGCCGGTGGCCGTCCGCCGCCGGTGGCCCTCCTACCAGGGCGGCCGGCGGCACCTGGTCGCGCTCGAGCCGCAGCCGCAGGCGCACGGCGAGCCCTGGCTCCACGTACCGTCTCACCACCGCGGCGACGCGCCCGTGCTCGGCTCCACCGGGCAGGAACCGCTCGAACCGCTCGAGCGTGAGGGGCCCGAGCTCGATGTCGACGCCGGCCGACTGATCCCAGAAGCGCGCGCCGAGCACGGAGTCGTGCCCGAGTCGTGCGGTCGCCGTCCGGTCTCGCGTGATCCGCGCCTGCTGGCCGGGCTCGAGCCCGATCCAACGCCCGACGAATTGCCGCACGCGGGCCCGGACGCCGAGCACGGTGAAGAGCAACCGCTCCAGACCTGCGGCGGTGCGGCGCGGACCCACCCGCAGGCCCGCCGAGGGGAGCAGGACCTCGACCTCGTCGGCCAGGTGCCGCCTGAACGCCTCGGTACCGACGCCCGCCAGGTCGAGTGCGAGGCGTCCTACCGCCGTATCGTCCGGCGTATCCAGCGCGAGTCCGGTGCGCCGCTCCACGCGTCCTCGGTACGCGAAGGCAAGCAGGCGGTGGTGGATGATGTCGAGGAAGTCGCGGAATGCGGTGTCGCCGTCGCGGATCCGTTCCAGGAGGAGCTCCGTGTCCGGACGGGGAAGTGGCCCCTGAAGGCCGGCGAGCCCGACAAACGCGACCTCCACGACGGGTTGTGCCCGGGCGCCCTCACCCGAGCCGGGGAGCGTGACAGACACGAGGTCGCTCGCGGGGAACGCCAGGCCCACGTAGGAGCGGAACCGGACGGCCTCGGCGTCCGCGTCGGGTACCGTGCCCGGCCGCGCCGCGTCGGGCCGCAGCCGCTCGAGCAGGCGCACGGCCTGGACGAAGTCGAAGGCGTGGCCTTCGTCGCGGAGCGCCTCCGTCAGAGGAGGCTGTGGGCGCCGGCGAGCGGAGGCCACGTGTACTCCTCGTCGGGGTTGTCACCGTTCACGGCTACGAGCCTCGTGAAGGTGTTGAGGTGGGCGTAGAGGCCCAGGAAGTGACGCAGGACGGACGCGAACAGAAAGCGGTTGGCGCCCGCGAACGCCGGCGGATGGAGCGTCACGCGCACCTCCGTGCCGCGCACGAGGCCCCGCCAGGCGTCCCGACCGATGTGATCGACAGCCGGCCGCGCGTCGACGGTGACGATCCCCCCGATCTGGCGCGTCGCGGGGGCGCTCTCGGGGGGCGCGTGCAGGGCGAGCACCTCGCGCAGCAGGGCCGCCGGGTCGGAGACCCCCGAAAGCGGCAGGTGGTCGGCGTTAAGGTGCGAAACCAGCCGCCACAGGCTCCGTGAGCCGAGCGGGGGGTCGATCTGCGGCGTGGGTTTGTGGAGCAGCCGTCCCGTGATCGTGCCGCCTCCTTCGTCGAACCGGAGTGCCGCCCCCACCGGCACCTGTTCGGCGAGGTGCCGGTTGGTGCACAGGACCCGGGCGAAGACGGTGTCTTCGGCCGGGAGCGTCGGGTCGAGGTCGAGGTCTACGAAGCGTAGCAGGGTATCGGTGCCCGGCTTGCCTCCGGTGGCGGGGATCCTGCGGGCGAACCAGAACGCCCGCGCTCCGCCCTGTCCCTCCGCGGTCTGCGCCGCCACGTGTTCGAGGCCGTAGAGTCGGGGAATGGGGATCGATTCGACCGTGTCGGCTGGCACCCGGTAGACCTCGCGAACCGAGTGGATCTCGGTGTTGGCCTCGCGCCTCAGGTCGGGTTCGAGGCGGTACTCGGTGCGGCGCTGGTCGAGCCGGATGGGCTCGCTCTGGCGGGGGAAGAGGTTGACCACCGGCGTGCAACCCAGGCGTACGCTTTCTGGACCCAGGGTGAGCTCGCGCGACGGGGGTGAGCCGAGCAGCATAAGCAGGCTGAGCCGGGTCCCGGCGACCGTGGACGGCATGGCCACGGTCTCGACGAACAGGTACTTACGGGGGAACGCGAAGTACTCCCGAAGCAGATGGAACGCGGGCCGTGCGAGCGGCGGGTCGGGCAGCACGATCTCGTCCTCGGCGAAGCCGACCGGGCGAAGGGCCGGCCTCCCGAGGTCGCGCACCGAACCGTCCTCGGTAGCGATCATCACGCCCGCGCCGTCGCGCACCAGCGATTCGTAAAGCGCTCCGGCCTCGTGAAGCGGGCCGTCCAGGAAAAACCGGAGCTCGCCGAGTTCGACTGCGCCGAGATCGCCCTGCGTGGATTCGAGGTCCACGCGAAGGACGGACGCCACATCGTGACGGCCGTCGAGTGCCTCGTATGCGTCGGGCGCCTCGAGCCTGGCGTCACGGACCTCGAGCGGCCACAGGCGCGTGTCGTACCCGGTGCGGAACCGCACCGCCGTCCGCTCTTCTTCGCCGGTCCGCAGAATCGTGCCCGCAGGGACGAGGTGCCCGGCCCGGAGTTTGCCCTGGGCGGGGTCATGGCGGAGTTCTACCACGCTGGCGGAGGGCAGCGGAGCGAGGAAGCCGGGATAGAGGGTCTCGAGCAGTGCCTCGGCGACCTCGGGCGCGTCCTGATCGACGGTGCGGTGCAGGCGCGCCGTCAGATAGGCGACCGCCTGGATGAGCCGTTCGACGTGGGGGTCGCGGCTACCCTCCTCGGTCAGGTCGAGCCGCGCAGCGATCTTGGGATAAGCGCGTGCGAACGAGCTCCCCTGACCGTGGAGGTACTCGAGCTCCTGCAGGTAGTACCCCAGCAGCTCTTCCTCGGCGCGGCGGCTCACGGCCCTGCGCCTCCGCCCGACGGTCGCCCGGCCTGCTGTTCTAGCACCAGCGGGAACGACACGGGCACGCGCCCGGTCGCCGTGCGGATGGCACCGCGGATCGTCACCCGCAGCGGCCCGTCCCCGACTTCGGGCGACGCGACGGCAACCATCGCCTCCTCCAGCCGAGGCTCGAAGAGCTCAATGGCGCGGGCGATGTTCCGGGCCAGGCGCTCACGATCGGGCTGTGAGCCCTTGTACCAGCCCGTGAAGTCCGGGAGCCCGTAGTCGAGCATGGTGACCGCGTCCGACCACCAGTGCTCGTCGGGTACGTCGGTGCGCGTGCGCAGCAGCCGCCGCACCTC
>RFGQ01000324.1 GCA_003695865.1 Gemmatimonadota bacterium
CACCGATACGGTACTGCGTTTCGTCGACCTCGATCTCGACCCGACGGTGCCGCCCGAAGACACCGTCTTCGCCCGGGTGCTGTGCACGAACCGCCACCTCGCCGAGCAGGTACCGGCGGGTGCGTTGCTGCGCTTCGAGGAGGGAGGCGGTACGATCAGCGGGCGGCTTCTGCACAAGCCGACACCACAGGTCGATCCGCCCCTGGGGTCGCGCAGCCTGTGGCGCCTGGTCTCGCACCTGAACGCGGACCATCTGCCGATCTCGGGCAACCCCGGCGCCGCGGCCCTCCTGCGAGAGGTGCTCACGCTCCACGCGCCGCCCGGGAGCGCCGCCGCCGCACGCCAGATCGGGGGCGTCGCGGCGGTCGAGGCTCGACCCGCCGTGGACCACATCGGCCGGGATGCGTGGCGGGGTCTGGTACGGGGCACGGAGGTGCGCGTGACCCTGCACCCCGCAGCCTTCGCGGGAGCCAACCCCTTCCTGTTCGCATCCGTGCTGCGTCATTTCCTGGGCCTCTACGCTCACCTGAACACGTTCACGCGCCTGGTGGCCGTGGATGGTGATCATCCAGACGAGGAGTACGCGTGGCCTCCGCTCGCCGGCGCTCACAGCCTCCTCTGACGGAGACCCTCCGGGACGAAGGCCACGCCTTCGACTTCGTGCAGGCGGTGCGCCTGCTCGAGCGTCTGCGCTCCGACGCCGCGCGGCCCGGCACGGTCAGCGATGCACGCGCCGAGGCCGTGCGATTCCGCTCCTATGTGGGCCTGGCCTTCCCTGCGAGCGATATCTCGAGGATCACCTTTCCCGAGGCGGACACGGAGGGTGACCGGCGTCCCGTCGTCGAGGTCGCCTTCCTGGGCCTCGCCGGCCTCCAGGGCCCGCTCCCGAGGCCCGACACGGAACTCCTCCTCGAGCGGATCCGCGAGGGCGACACGGCCTTCCGCGACTTCCTCGACATCATCCATCACCGGCTGCTGGCGTTCGCCTACCGAGCCCGTGTGGAACGGCGGACCGGGGTGGCCCTGGACACGCCCGAAGCGTCGACGGTCGGGCGCCTCGCCCTCGATGTCGCGGGGGTCGGAACGGAGGCCTTCCGTGAGCGCGTGGCGGATCAGCTCGAAGTCCTCCTCCCGTCCGCCGGCCTGCGCGTCGGTCCACGCCGAACCGCCGCGGGCCTCGAACGTCTGCTCGGCACGGTGCTGGGGGTCACGGCGCGGGTGCACCAGTTCGTCGGCCGATGGATCGGCCTGGAGCCCGGCCAGCAGGCGCGGCTCGGAGGCCGGCGCGGAGCGCGGCTCGGCCGGGACGCCGTCCTCGGCACCCGCTTCTGGGATCAGTCGGGGGGAGTCGACATCGAACTGGGCCCGCTCTCGTTCGAACGCTTCCAGCGGTTCCTGCCGAGCGGCGTCGAACACGGTCGGATCGCACGTCTCGTCGCTCGCTACGTCGAGCCCGGACTCAGGGTGCGGCTGCGGCTGCGGCTCGACCGCCAGGAAGTCCCGCCCGCCGTGCTCGCCCCTGCACGGTCGGGGTCGGAGCGCGGCCCCATCTCCGTACGGCTGGGCTGGACGAGCTGGCTGCGAGCCGCTCGCCCCCCTGCCGAGCACCCCGAGGTGGTGATCGAGTTGCCGATCGGGGCGGCCTGACCCGAGCGTTTCAGCGCCGCCCGACGTCTCCCTGGCCCGCTTCCCTCTCGTTCTCCTCGTCCCGCTAGCCTTCGTCCACCTCGCCACGCCGGTCCGGCTCGTCACGCTCGTCCCCCGCCTCAGGCCGGCCCCGCTCGTCGCGCTCATCCGGCCGCTCATCCCGTTCGTCGGGCCGGTCCCCTTCGTCGGGCCGGTCCCCTTCGTCGGGCCGCTCC
>RFGQ01000325.1 GCA_003695865.1 Gemmatimonadota bacterium
CGTGCAGAGCTTCCAGGTGCTCGACGACCCGGTCTATTCGCCGTTCGCCACGGGTCTGCGCCAGCAGTACGGCGGCAGCGTCTCGGGCGGGGCCGACAACATCAACTTTTTCGTCTCGGCCGAGTGGGAAGGCGAGAACGGTCCGTACGAACTGCCCGATCCGGACCGGCAGGACCTGTTGGACCGCGGCATCAAGATCGACGACGACACCGAGCACCCCCAGCAGATTCGTCGGGTGAGCGTGCGCGCGAACGTCACGAGCCAGCTGGGCGAGGACGTGACGCTCGACGTGCGCACCGGGTACGTGACGTCGAACCTCAGCTTCACGGGGAACGACAACAACTCGTTCGGCTTCCTGCCCTCCGCGTACTTCGGCGGGTCGGACCCCGACAACCCGGATCGTTACTGGGGCTTCCAGCGCCCGGCGCAGCTCTTCGGGCGTGACCTGCAGCAGAACATCGAGCGCTTCACCGCCTCGAGCACGGCGACCTGGTCGCCGCTGCCCTGGCTCACGGGTCGCCTGACGGGCGGAATCGACTACACCAACCGGCAGGACCTGAGCTTCTTCCCCCGCGACATCGGCGTGCCGGGTACGTCGAACCTGGGAAGCCGCAACAACGATCTGATCAACCTGTTCATCTACACGGTCGACGCGAGCGCGACGGCCAACTTCGACCTGAACGACCGCATCAGCTCGAAGTCGTCGGTGGGCGTGCAGTTCTTCCGCAACCGCACACAGGGCACCCTGGCGTCGGGCTTCGACATCGTGAACGGCGCGGCCTCGCTCGGCGCCGCGGCCCAGACGCAGTCGAGCGAGTTCAACGTCGAGTCGAAGACGGCCGGCATCTTCTTCGAGCAGCAGTTCGGGCTCGACGACCGGCTGTTCGTCACCGGCGCCGTGCGGGCGGACGACAACAGCACGTTCGGTAAGGACTTCGACCTGATCTGGTATCCGAAGTTCAGCCTCTCGTGGATGGCGACCGAGGAGCCGTTCTTCCCCGAGATCGGATTCCTGGATCAGCTCCGTCTGCGTGTTGCATGGGGCAAGTCGGGTCGTCAGCCCGGCACGAACGCGGCCCTGCAGACGCTCTCGGCCAACGCGATCACGACGCCGGACGACGAGACGGCGTCGGGCGTGAGCCTGGGTGAGATCGGCAACACGCTGCTCGAGCCCGAGAAGTCGAGTGAGATCGAGCTGGGCTTCGACGCCGACCTGTTCAACGGGCGTATCGGCCTGGAGCTGACCTACTACGACAAGGACACCGAGGGCGCGCTCGTGCAGGTGCCTCTGGCGCCTTCGCTCGGTGGCTCGAACAGCCAGTGGGTCAACATCGGTAAGGTCGAGAACAAGGGCTGGGAGGCCTCGTTGTTCACCACGCTCGTCGACCGCGACGACGTGCGCTTCGAGCTGGGCTTCAACGGCTCGATCAACGACAACGAGCTCACCGACCTGGGCGACCTGGAGCCCATCGGGGCGCAGACGCGCTTCGTCGAGGGCTATCCGCTCGGCGGGCAGTGGGCCGAGCCCATCGAGAGCTTCAACGACGCGAACGGCGACGGGATCATCGATCCCGACGAGCTCGTCGTGGGTGACACGGCGGTCTTCGTGGGCCCCGGCCTGCCCGAGAAGGAGTTCTCGCTCACCGGGACGGTCACGCTGTTCGACCGCGTGCGCCTCTACGGCCTCCTCGACTGGAGAGGGGACTACGTGACGCACAACTTCACCGAGGAGTTCCGGTGCCGCTTCCGTCTGTGCCGCGGGCTCAACGATCCGACCGCGAGCCCGTTCGAGCAGGCGCGCGCCCAGGCCGCGGTGAACCATCCGGTGCAGACCTCGTGGGGTTACCTCGAGGACGGCAGCTTCTTCCGGCTGCGCGAGGTGTCGCTGACGTTCTTCCTGCCTGAGTCCTGGGCGAACCGGGTGCAGGCGCAGCGCGCCTCGCTCACGCTCACGGGCCGCAATCTGGGCGTGTGGACCGACTACACGGGCATCGATCCCGAGGTCAACTTCGCAGGCGCGGGCGACAACTTCGGAACCACCGACTTCCTCACCCAGCCGCCGCTCCGTTACTGGACCGCGCGCGTCAACCTGAGCTTCTGAGGAGAGGAGATACGTCATGCGTAGAATCACGCGAAAGGCGTTCGCCTGCCTCGTCGCCCTTGTACTCGTCGGGGGCACGTCCGCGTGCGACACCGACGCACTGCTCGAGGTCAACGACCCCGACCTGGTGACGCCCGACAACATCACCGGGCAGCGCGGGGCCGAGCTGGTGTGGGCGGGCGCCATCGGCGACTTCGCCACGTCGTATTCGAGCGGCGGCGGCGGACAGGCACTGTACGTCGGGATGATCACGGACGAGTATCATCTGTCCGGAACGTTCCCGACCCGGAACCAGGTCGATCGCCGTGAGATCGACAACCGCAACGGCACGATGCTGGGTGAGTACCGGTCGCTGCATCACGCGCGGGTGAGCCTGGCGCGGGCGGCGGCACAGCTGCGCGAGTTCCTGCCCGGCGACCCGCGCATCGCGGAGGTGCTGAGCCTGCAGGGCTTCACCTACCTGATGTTCGGCGAGAACTACTGTTCCGGCGTTCCCTTCGGGACGGTGGAGGCCGACGGGACCTTGAAGCAGGGCGAGCAGCTCTCGACCACCGAGACCCTCGAGGTGGCGCTGGGGCTGTTCAACGAGGCCCTCGGCGAGACGGGCGGCGACGCCACGCAGCAGAATCTGGCTGCGATCGGCAAGGGCCGGACCCTGCTCGACCTCGGCCGCTACGCCGAGGCCGCGGCGGCCGTTGCGGGCGTGCCCACGGACTTCGTCTACTGGGTGCGCAGCAAGGACGGCGGCACGTTCAACCAGCGCAACGCGATCTGGGAGCTGAACGGGTCGCAGCGGCGGTGGTCGGTGTCGGATGGTGAGGGCGGTACCGGCCTCACGTTCCGCACCGCGGGCGATCCGCGCGTGCCTGTGCTGATCGATGCCGGGATCGGCTTCGACGAGGAGACCCCGCTGCACCTGCAGCAGAAGTACCCCTCGTGGGAGTCCGACACCGACCTGGCGACCGGCATCGAAGCCCGCCTCATCGAGGCCGAGGCGGCGCTCCAGGCCGGCGATCCGGCCGGCATGCTCACGATTCTCAACGACCTGCGGGCCGACGAGGGCATGGCCGCCCTCACCGATCCCGGTACGCAGGACGGCCGCGTGGACCTGCTCTTCGACGAGCGGGCCTTCTGGCTGTTCAGCACGGCGCACCGCCTCGGCGACATGCGCCGTCTGATCCGTCAGTACGGGCGGACCGAGGATCAGGTCTTCCCGACCGGCGCCTACTTCAAGGGCGGGAACTACGGGGACGACGTGAACTTCCCGATCCCGTTCGAGGAGAACGAGAACCCGAACTTCACCGGGTGCTTCGACCGCGGCGCCTGAGCCGCGCCGACCGCGGGGTCCGGTCGTAGCAGACGCTGCGGCCGGGCCGGCAGGCGAAAGGGGCGGGTCCCGAGAGGGACCCGCCCCGATTCGTTTCGAGCGCCGTCCGAGGCCCGGCCCTCAGTGCGCCCGCGTGAAGATCTCGATCACCCCGTCGCCGGCGTTGGTGCCGTAGCGGGTGGTAGCCTCGATCCCCGTCAGCACGAGGATGCGTTCGACCGTGCGCGCGGGGATGTCGTCGAGCACGGTCACATCGCCGACGCGCACGTTGTCCACGTAGATGAGCATGTCTTCGAACAGCTCGATGGTGGACGGGCCGCGCCGCCGGATGCGCGCGGGCTCACCCCGCGGCGTCTCGGTGAAGATCGTCGACGGCACGAGCCGGCGGAGTGCCTCCCAGACCGTGCGCGCGCCGGAGCGCTCGATCTGCTCCGCGGTGATGACGGTACCCTTGCGGGGGTCGGGCGCGCCCGCGGGTCGCGCGCGCGCGTTGCAGGCGACGACGGACAGAGTCAGACAGGCGGCGGCCAGCATGAGGGCGGGCCGTCCCGGCGCGGTGCGGGCCTTCATCGAGCGCTCCCGGGCTTGAGACGGAGGGCGAGGGCGCCGCCTCGCCCCGTCGGAACCAATAACCTCTACGCGCGCTGAGGGCGAGCGTTTCGTCGCTGCCCGGTGGCTCGACCGGCGCGGTACCTACGACGCCTTGCGCCGCCGCTTGAGTTCCAGCGGCCAGCGGGTGCCGTAGGGGCTCTCGGCCAGGATCACCTGCCGGCCCAGGCGCCGCTTCAGGTTCACGGCCACCGGGCCCTGCAGGTTGACCGTGGGCAGGTCGCCCGGCTCGCGGGGGAGCGCCAGGATGGCGAGCACCGCCAGGTCACCGGGGTCGTCGGTGTCGAGGGGACCGAGCTCGTTGGAGCCCAGTTCGACCGAATAGCCCGGCACGAAGACGAACGGATCGATGAGCACGAAGGCGAGGGGCTCGTGGTCGAGCGACTGGAGCCAGTAGAAGCCCTCGCGCGAGGCCGGCAGCAGCGCGTAGCGGCGGGCGTCGGGAAATCCGACGATGCCTTCCGGGAAGGTGATGATCTGCTCGGGGCGCAGCGGGACCACGCCGAGCAGCTCGGATTCGAACGTCTCGGGCGTTTCCGCCTTGTCGAGCTTCAGGGCCGCTGCCTGGGTCATCGCAGGAAATCCGTGAGCGAGGTGTTGAGGATCTCGGCGTTCGCGAGCAGGGCCGCCTGGAATGTGGACTGCCGCGCCACCAGTTCGGTGACCGCCCGTTGAATGTCGGCATCCTGCAGGTCCGACCGGAGTCGCTGCAGATTGATGTCGAGGGTCTCGATGTTCGCGTCGGCGATGTCGAGCGCGTTCATGCGTGCGCCCAGCTCACCGATCACGTCCTGAACGGCCTGGAAGGCATTGTCGAGATCACCGAGCGATGCGGTGATTTCGTTCACGTCGTTGTTGCCCAGCCCGGTCGACAGACGCTCGAGTGCCGCGAACACGCCGGTGTCGACGAAGATCTGCTGGCCGTCGTGGTTCGTGGGCACGACCTGCCCGCTGCCGACCTCGATCTGGTGCTGGCCCGAGGGAGGGCGCAGCGGATCGGGGGTCGTGGTGGCGAAGGGCTCGCTGTCGGCGTAGGCCCCTCCGAACAGGTAGGCTCCCGCGAGCTTCGTGTTGCCGAGTTCGCGCACGAAGTCGATGAGCCCGTCGATCTCGGCCTTGGTCGTCTGGCGGGTGTTGGCGTCGGCGGTGGCCGTGGCCTGCGAAACGCCGAGTTCCCGGGCGCGGATGAGCGCGTTCGACATCTGCTCGAGCACGCCGTCTTCCATGGCCATGCGCGTGCGGGCCGTGGAGAGGTTGCGGCGATACTGCTCGAGTGCGCGCAGCGAACCCGACGCCTCCATGATGCCCGACGTGGCCACCGGGTCGTCGGAGGGAGTCGCCACCCGGACTCCGGTCGAGGCGCGCTCGCGCGCGTCCGCAATGCCCTGCTGACCCTGCTGCAGGGAGCGCAGTGCTTCCCGCTGCAGGATGCCGTTGGTGATTCGCAACGGACACCATCCCTGTGAGCGTGCTCCTTCGGGGAGGCGCCGCAAGGGCTCCTTGCCTCCCTGTCGGATGTGTACGAGAATCGGAACCCGAACCCGGGAACTTTAGCGGTGGCGCCGCGGGCCCCGGCGGGGCCGTACAGGGTGGGCGCTCCCCCCGCCCGGCCGTCGTCCACGCGCGGCCGAGCCGCCGCCCCGCCGCCCGGCGGCTCCTCGAGCGGAACGAGATGGCGAAGATCCTCTGCGTCGACGACGGAGCGCCCGCGCTGGCGATCCTCGAAGACGTGCTCGTCCAGGCCGGGCACCGGCCGGTGCCCGTTCAGAGCGCCGAAGAAGCGCTCGACGTGTTGGAGCGGGGGGGCGTCGATCTGGTCGTCTCGGACTACCAGATGCCGGGCATGGACGGGCTCGAGTTGCTCGCCGAACTGGGCGAGCGCCAGATCGACGTGCCGCTGATCGTGGTGACGGGATACGGGGGCATCGAGCACGCGGTGCGCTGCATCAAGGCCGGGGCCGCCGACTACATCACCAAGCCGATCCGGCCCCGCCAGCTCGAGCTCGCGGTCGACCAGGCCCTGGAGTACCATCGCCTGCGGCGCGAGAACGCGCGCTATCGCCAGGAGCTCAACCGGCTCAAGGGAGCCCGCGAGATCGTGGGCGAGTCGGCGGCCATCCAGCGCATTCTCGAGACGCTCTCACTGGTGGCGCCCACCCGTACGACCGTGCTGCTGCAGGGCGAGTCGGGCACGGGCAAGGAACTGCTGGCCCGCACACTGCACGCGCTCAGCGACCGCAGCGAGGGGCCCTTCGTGTCGATCAACTGCGCGGCGCTCCCCGAGAACCTGGTCGAGAGCACGCTCTTCGGGCACGAGAAGGGCGCCTTCACCGGAGCGTCGAGCCAGGTGAAGGGTGCCTTCGAGCGGGCGCATCGGGGCACCCTGCTCCTCGACGAGATCAGCGAGATGCGGCTCGACCTGCAGGCCAAACTGCTGCGCGTGCTGCAGGAGCAGGAGTTCGAGCGGGTCGGCGGGAGCGGACCCATCAGGGTGGACGTGCGCATCGTGGCCACGACCAACCGGGCGCTCGAGGACGAGGTCCGGGACGGCCGGTTCCGCGAAGACCTCTACTATAGACTGAGCGTCGTGCCCCTGCGGGTGCCGCCGTTGAGGGAGCGCCTCGAAGACATCCCGCTGCTCGTGCGGCACTTCGCCGACCTCTACGGCCACGAGGTAGGGCGTGAGATCGAGGCGATCGAGCCCGGCGTGTTCGACCTGCTCCAGGGCTACACGTGGCCGGGCAACGTGCGCGAGCTCGCGCACGCGGTGCAGCGCGCCGCGATCCTCTCGCCCGACGGGGTGCTCCGGCCCGACGTCTTCGAAGCCGAGCGCTTCGGACTGACGGCCGCCTCCGCGCCGATCGACGAGGGGGGTACGGCCCGGGGGGGCTCCTCGGTGGGAACTCGCGCGGACGGGGAGGAGGGCATCGCGGTGTACGTGCCCACCCTCGACATCAAGGCGGCCGAAGAGGCGCTCATCGCGCGGGCGCTCGAAGAGACCGGGAACAATCGCACGCGCGCCGCCGAGTTGCTGGGCATCAGCATCCGCACCCTGCGCAACCGGCTGAACGGCTGAGTGCCCCACCCGGGCGGCTCGGCGGCCCGGCAGATTCCTCCCTCGCCACCCGGCAGATCCTGCCGTCGTCGCCGCGGTCGAAGCCTGCGGTCCTCTCGTCTCGGTGACGGATCCGCGCTCGTCGGAGCGCCTTCCCCGGCTTCGTAAGTGTAAAAAGTACAATGTGTTATGGCATATGTGCCGACCGGACTGGGCGCGCGCAGCGCCCGGTGGCACGCACCGCAGCCATGCGGCCCGCGGCTTGCCTCCTCCGGGGGTCGGACACCCAGGCCCGCAGGAGGCGGCATGCTTTCGAGACTCATCGGCTTCGACTCCCCGGTCGGGATGCTGCGCTCCGGGCTCGACGCGTCGAGCCGGGAGGTGAAGCGCATCGGCCACCGGGTCGCCAACGCCCTCGACGGCGTGCAGGGCGGCGACTTCCAGCGGGCCCTCGACGCGGCGGAGCAGGGCCGGGACGCCCAGGACGGTACGGTCGTGGACCTGGAGACCGAGATGGTCCACCTGGCCGACGCACAGCTTCGCTACGAAGCCACGACCCGCCTGCTGCAGAAGGTCTACCAGAACATCCGCGCGAGCATCCGGGAGGGCTGATGGCGATGGATCCGACGGGGGGCACCCGCGGCATCTTCCGCGGGCTCGACATCGCGGCGTCGGGGCTTTCGGCCCAGCGCCTGCGCATCGAGACGATCGCCCAGAACATCGCGGGCGCCGAGGCCTGGCAGGCCGACGGCACGCCCTACCAGCGCAAGGTGGTGCGTCTGCAGGAGGTGCGCTCCGAGCCGCTCTTCCAGCCGCTGCTCGAAACGCGCCTGCGCGGCACGGCCGGCGCCGGGGGCGATCCGGGTGCGGCCGGAGCCTTCCGGCCCGTCGACGCCGAGTTCGTCTACGATCCGTCGGCCGGGCTGGGCGGTGTGCGCGTCGCCGGCGTGGAGACCGACGC
>RFGQ01000326.1 GCA_003695865.1 Gemmatimonadota bacterium
ATGCTCGATGCCGCGCCCGAGGCGATCACGATCTTCGACGCCGACCGCGGCACGTACGAGCTCGCGAACCGCAAGGCGCTCGAGATGTTCGGCATCCCGAGAACTGCGGTAACCACCGTGCGACCGGCCGACCTTCGTCCGCCACGTCAGCCCGACGGCCGCGACTCGGACGAGCTCATCCGCGCCAACGTGGAGCGGGCACTCGCCGGAGAGACGGTCTCGTTCGAGTGGACCGCGGTGCGCTACGACGACGGGCGTCCCGTGCCCTGCGAGGTGCGGCTCGTCCGCTTTCCGGCCGAGGGCCGCAACCTGGTGCGGGTGTCGGTGGTGGGCATCGGCGAGCGACTGGCGCAGCGCGAGCGCGAGCGCGAACTCTCGGCTCAGCTCCAGCACGCGAGACGGCTCGAGGCGGTGGGGACGTTCACGGGCGGGGTGGCCCACGACTTCAACAACCTGCTGCAGGTGATCCGCGGGAACCTGGAACTGCTGCAGATGGAGGTGCGCGGCGACCCCGACGCCTACAGCCTGGTCGACGCCTCGATGTATGCGGCGGACCGAGGGGCGGTGCTCACCCGCGAACTGCTCGCCTTCGCGCGTCAGCAGCCTCTCACTCCGGTCACGATCGATCTGCGGAGTGAGATGGACGATCTGACCCTGCTGATCGCTCGCACCATGGGCGAGGAGCTGGCGTTGCGCGTCGACGTGCCCGAAGACGTCTGGCTCCTGCACGCCGACCGGGCGCAGCTCCAGAACGCCCTGCTCAACCTGGCCCTGAACGCGCACGAGGCGATGCCGGGCGGCGGCACGCTCCGCATCACGGCCGAGAACGCCACCGTAGACGTGGGCGACAGCCGCAGCGCCGACATGGTGCCGGGTGACTACGTGGCGATCGCCGTGAGCGACGAGGGCACGGGCATGGACGCCGACGTGCTGCCCCACATCTTCGAGCCCTTCTGGACGACGAAGGACGTGGGCGAGGGGAGCGGGCTCGGGCTCAGCATGGTGCACGGCTTCGCGGGCCAGTCGGGCGGGTTCGTCACCGTACGGTCGGCGGTGGGCAGGGGCACCACCGTGCGGATCTTCCTGCCCAGGCGTATTCCCGTGGCCTGAGAAGGCGAGCGGCCTCCACGCCCGAGGCCTCCTCTAGGGGTAGAGCCGCTGGGCGCTCCACCCCTCGCCGTCCCGTGTGAACTCGAGCCGGTCGTGCAGACGGTTGGCCCGTCCCTGCCAGAACTCGATGCGGCTGGGCCGCAGCAGGTAGCCGCCCCAGAAGGGTGGGAGCGGCACGTCCTGCCCCTCGAAGCGGCGCTCCATCTCGGCCACGCGCGCTTCGAGTTCGGCCCGGCTCGCGAGGGGGCGGCTCTGCTGCGAGGCCCAGGCCCCGATGCGGCTGCCCCGGGGCCGGGTGCGGAAGTAGGCGAACGACTCCTCGGCGGAGAGGCGCTCGACCCTTCCCTCCACGCGCACCTGCCGCTCGAGCACGGCCCAGTGGGAGAGCAGCGCAGCGTGCGGGTTGGCGTCGAGCTCGCGCGCCTTGCGGCTCTCGTAGTTCGTGAAGAAGCGAAAACCCCGCTCATCCACGCCCTTGAGGAGCACCATCCGGCTCGACGGCACGCCGTCGGGCGTGGCCGTGGAGAGCGCCATCGCCTCGGGCAGCATCAGGCCCGAATCCCGCGCCGCCGCGAACCAGTCCTCGAAAAGCTCGATGGGATCGCGGTCCTCGGCAGCTTCGGGCAGGCCGCGCACCACGCCCTGACCGAACGTGAGGATGCCGCGCAGCAGGGATCGCAGAGACATGGGGGCTCCGGAAGCGTGTGGGCGATGCGCGCCGTAACATCCGCGCCCCCGCGAAGGCGGTCAACCGGGCGGGGTGCGGCCGGCCCGGCCCCACGACGGGCCGCTTCCGCCCCCACCGGGAAGCCCGCCCCCCCGCGCCCTCAGCCGCCGATCGGACGCTGCTCGAAGAACGGCGCAATCCGCTCCGCCTCGCCGCCGGGCGCCCAGATCACGAG
>RFGQ01000327.1 GCA_003695865.1 Gemmatimonadota bacterium
GCCGTGCTCTTCGGCGGGCTCTTCGGCCAGGGCCCCGAGCGCCCGCAGTGCCTCGGTCACGCTCACCGGATCGCTCCCCGGCAGGGCGATCCGCCGCGCAGGCGGGCGCCGCTCATACGCCCGCCGGCTCCGCCTCGCCGGGCAGGCGGTACGCTTCGCGTTCGGGCCTCACGGGGCGCAGCAGCCAGTAGG
Organism: Gemmatimonadota bacterium; assembly: GCA_003695865.1. Taxonomy (GTDB): domain Bacteria; phylum Gemmatimonadota; class Gemmatimonadetes; order Longimicrobiales; family Gaopeijiaceae; genus J028. The sequence continues at coordinate 193 of RFGQ01000327.1, forward strand.
GGCGCCGCGTGCCGTCGGGCGAAACCGCGCGCGCCGGGCGCGCCATCTCGAGCCACCTGCGGTAGACGGCTCGTGAACGCTCCAGATCCACGTGGATGTCGCCGTAGCGGTCTTCCGGCCCGGCGCGCCGCACGCGTACGGCCTGGTGCCAGCAGTGCATCCCCGACACCGGGTCGGGGTGCACGGCGAAGGTGAGGTTCTGATGCACGCCCACGTCGCTCCACCAGATGCGGGCCGTGTCGGGGTCGGACGACGGGAACGCGCCGCCGCCTGCCCGCCGCACAAGGTGGCGTGCTTCGCCGTCACGCTCGAGCGATACCGTGGCCATCGCCTGCCGCTGTCCTTGCTCTCCCAGCTTCCAGCGCCCCATGTGGTGGCTGCAGGCCACCACGCCCGGGCGGATGCCTTCGGTCACCCACGCCTTCACGACGAAATGGCCGATCTCGGTCTCGACGCGCACCAGGTCGCCGGTGCGGATTCCGCCCAGCCGAGCCGCGTCGGAGGGGTGGAGCCAGAGCGGATTCGTATGCGCGATCTCGTCCAGCCACTTGGCGTTGGCGCTGCGCGTGTGGATCTGTACCGGCACCCGGAAGGTCGAAATCAGCGGCATCTGATCGGCGTCCAGGTGCTGCGGATGCACGTGGCTCTTCACGTAGGTGGGGAGCGCGAGTTCCGGCCAGCCCCACTCGTGGAGGGTCCTCGACCAGAACTCGAGCCGTCCGCTGGGCGTGGGGAACCCCCTGAGGATCTCTCCGTCGACCCGCACGCCCACGCGGCGGCGGCCCTCGGCGTCGGGATCGAGCGGCGGCGTGGGCACCACGTTCGGCTCGGCCGGCCTGGGCGCCCGCGTGAACACCCGGCCCGCCTCGTCGACGTGCACGTCGTCCAGTTCCGCGTCGGGGACGGGTCGCTCGAACACCCGGCCGATCCCCTTGGCCACCTCGAACGCGCCGTAGCGACGCATGTACTGCAGCGGCGTGAGCCCCTCGGCCGCAGCCGCCTCGGGCAACCCCGGCACCGAGTTCTCGAAGATCCAACCGTAGTACTCGTCCAGCCCGAGCTTCGTCCCCGGCTCGCGTCGCGACTCGAAGAACGCCCGCATCCCCCGCGTCCCGTCGGGATCGATGCGCCACGTGAGGTCGATCCAGAACTCGTTTTCCTCCCACACCTCACCCGGGTTGACCTGCCGGGTGTCGGTGATGGTTTCGCCCAGTCGCTCCCGGGCGGCGCGCAGCACCGGTTGGCGGAAGCCGATCCACTGGCCGTCGTACTGCTCGTACGAGGTCAGGTCGTGCCGCTCCGAGCCGTGGCCCATCGGCAGGACGTAGTCGGCGAAGTAGGCCGTCTCGTTCCAGGTGGGCGTGAGCGCCACGTGCAACCCCACCCGTGCCTCGTCGCGCAGCATGTCGATCCAGCGGAAGCCGTCGGGATTCGTCCACACCGGGTTGTAGACACGCGTGAAGTAGACGTCGATGCGCCCGCCGCGCTCCTCGAGCAGATGCGGGAGCAGGAACGACATCTCCATGAGCGAGAGGGGGTAGTCCTCGGGCCAGGTGAGATCGTTCCAGTGATCGGGGTGACGGGGCGGCAGGTGGATGGGCCGCGGCACGAACTTGTTCCAGGCGTTGGGATAGGTGCCGCCCTCGGTCGCCACCGAGCCGGTGAGCGCGTTGAGCATGAACAGGGCGCGCGCGACCTGCCAACCGCCCAGGTTGCCGGCGGTCGCGCTGCGCCAGGTGTGCGTGGCCAACCGGGTGCCCGCCCCGGCGACCCAGTCGGCCACCTCGGTCAGCACGGCGGCGTCGACGCCCGACTCCTTCTCGGCGAACTCGAAGGTGTAGCGCGCGTACTCGGCTTCCAGCGCGGCCTCGAACGCTTCGAAGGTGGGCGACGCCTCGCCGTGCACCGCCTCCATGTATTCCGCCCAGTTCCACCAGCGCCGCACGAAGTCCCGGTCGTAGGCCCGGGTGCGGATCAGGTGGTTCGCGATCGCGAGCAGGATCGCGGCCTCCGAGCCCGGATAGGGAGCCAGCCACCGGTCGGCGCGCGAGGCGGTGTTGGAGAGCCGCGTGTCGAGCACGACCAGCTTCGCCCCGCGGGCCCGAGCTTCGACGATGCGCTGCGCGTGCGGGTTGAAGTAGTGCCCGGCCTCCAGGTGCGACGAGACGAGCAGGATCACGTCGGCGTTGGCGTGGTCGGGGCTCGGGCGGTCCATCCCCGCCCAGAAGTGGTAGCCCGCGCGGGCGCCCGACGAGCAGATGTTCGTGTGCGAGTTGTGCCCGTCGATGCCCCAGGTGGCCATCACCCGCTCGGTGAAGCCGTCCTCACCCGGGCGCCCCACGTGGTACATCACCTCGTGCTTGCGGTCCTCGTCGAACGCGCGGCGGATGCGGGCCGCGATGTCGTCGAGCGCTTCGTCCCAACTCACCCGCTCCCAGCGGCCCTCGCCGCGTGCGCCCACGCGCCGCAGCGGGTAGAGGATGCGGTCGGGATCGGTGATCTGGTTGAGCGTCGCGGGCCCCTTGGCGCAGTTGCGTCCGCGCGATCCCGGGTGCTCGGGATTCCCCTCGAAGCGGCGGACCTCGAGCGTATCGCGGTCCACGTAGGCGAGCAGGCCGCAGGCCGACTCGCAGTTGAAGCAGGTCGTGGGCACGAGCATGGTGCGGCGCTCGCGGCGCTCCGGCCACGCGCGGGCGTCGAGTTCGACCCAGTCGTTCCAACGCTCCCGCGGCGGGAAGGCCGCGAGGTGCACCCGGCTGGCGCCCGGGTAGAACGTCTCTCCGCGCGCCTCCACGGCCTGTCTCGCGGCCGAGAGGCGCTTTGCGCGTTCGTTTAGGTCATCAGACATATCGTCTTTCACACCAATCACTTCTCCTATACGGTTGCGCAGCGTTCCGTCGCGTCAGGCGAGGGGCACCGCCTGGCCGGCCTGAACGTAGGCGTGCTCGTAGAGGGCCAGCCCCACCAGCGCCGCGAGCGCGGCGGGCAGCGGCGCCCACAGGGCCGCCA
>RFGQ01000328.1 GCA_003695865.1 Gemmatimonadota bacterium
CGCCGTATCGGAACGTCGAGCGCCCGCCTCGAAGACCCCGAAAAGCCGACGGGCGTCTTCCTGCTCGTCGGACCCTCGGGCGTCGGCAAGACCGAGACGGCCGCCACCGTCGCCGACCTGCTGTACGGCGGCGAGCGCCACATGATCTCGGTCAACATGTCGGAGTACCAGGAGGCCCACACGGTCTCTCAGCTCAAGGGCGCGCCGCCCGGTTACGTGGGTTACGGCACGGGCGGCGTGTTGACCGAAGCGGTGCGTCGCCGGCCGTACTCGGTCGTCCTGCTCGACGAAGTCGAGAAGGCCCATCCCGACGTGCTCGAGTTGTTCTACCAGGTCTTCGACAAGGGCGTGATGGAAGACGGCGAGGGCCAGCTCATCGACTTCAAGAACACGATCATCTTCCTCACCTCGAACCTGGGCTGGGAGCTGGTCATGGACGCCTGCGCCGGCGGCGCTCGGCCACCCGCCGAAGACCTCGTGGCCGCCCTGCGACCGGCGCTCACGAGCCGCTTCCCGGCGGCCTTCCTCGGGCGTCTGGTGACGGTCCCCTACTATCCGCTCTCGGACGACGAACTCCGCGAGATCGTGACCCTCAAGATGGCCCGCATCCAACAACGCTTCTGGGAGCAGCACCGGGCCGACCTCACCTACTCCGACGGGGTCGTGGCGGCGATCGCGGCGCGCTGTACGGAGGTCGAGAGCGGGGCCCGCAACATCGATGCGATCATCACGCAGACCATGCTGCCCGAGCTCTCGGAACGGGTGCTCGCCGCCATGGCCGAAGAGAGAGCGTTCGGCGCCGCCCACATCGACGTCGACGAGAGGGGCGGGTTCGCCTTCACGTTGACCGAAACGACCTGATCCCCGAGAGGCTCCCATGACCCCTGCCGGGTTCGATCCATTCTCGCTGCACTGGCCCCAGGCGCCCGGAGGCAGCAGCGTTCGCTCCATCGAAGGACACGAGGCGATATCGCGCCCGTTCCGATATGAAGTCGCCGTGAACGTGCCCAACCCCGGCCGGTTGTCGCTCGACGGGCTCGTGGACTCCGCCTGCGCGGTCGGCATCAACCTCGCGTCGGGTGAGACGAGGTGGGTGAACGGCATCGCGACCGAGGTCGAGGCCGTGGGCTTCGGTCCCGACGGCTGCGACCTCCGCGTGGTCCTCGAGCCGACCCTCGCGCTGCTCCGCCGCTCCTCGCACTGCCGGATCTTCCAGGACAAGAGCACGGCGGACATCCTGAAGGCGGTCATCGAGGCACAGGCCATCGACCTGAAGACGATGCCGAGCGAGGCCACGACCTGGCCCTATCGGGTGCAGTACAACGAGACCGACCTGGACTTCGTGGAACGCCTCGCCGCGGACGAGGGATGGAGCTACTACTGGCTCCACTCCCGGACCAAGCACGAGTTGGTGTTCCACGACGGAGGGGGCGGCGCGCTCCCCAGGTGCCCCGGACCGGCCGCGATATCGGCGGTGCCCAGCCCGTCTTCCATGCAGCAGGAGGACGTGATCGAGCGGTTTACGGTCGCGCGGAGGGGTGCGACGGACGCGATCGCTCTGGTGACGCCCGATCCGGCCCTGGCCGATGTGCGCCGTGACACGGCGGGATCGGGGCCGGTGACGCGCGAGGAGTGCTGGTGGCCGGTCGTAAGCGTGCCGAAGGGCGCTGCTCCTGCAAAGGGGCGTTTGAAGGCGGCGCGCGCGGTCGCCTCATCGGTACGGGTCGAGGGAGCACTTCGCGGGCTGGTCGCCGGCCACTGCGTGCGCGTGGAAGGGCTACCTCCCGGCGCGGCTCTCAAGAAGGAGGACAGCGACGGGTGTGTCGTGGATCTGCACCTGCACGCCACCGTGCACGAAGCCTCGGTCGTCGCACACCTCGTCCCGTCCGACGCCGCGCTCCCTCCGCCGGTGGCCCCGCGTGCCCCACACATGGCCGGAGCCCAACTCGCGCTCGTGTCGGGTAAGGAGCCCGACACGGTCTGGGCAGACGACCTGGGGCGGGTGATGGTCCGATTCCCGTGGGACTCGTCGGGGAGCAAGCCCGAAGCCTGCACCTGCTGGATCCCCGTGATGCAGGGGCTCTCGGGGGCTGACTGGGGCACACACTACATGCCCCGCGTCGGCCAGACCGCGGTGGTCACATTCCTCGACGGCGACCCCGATCAGCCGATCGTCGTGGGCACGCTCCACTGCGCGCCGCGCACACCCCCAGCGTTCGACGCGCCGGAACGGTTCGGCATGCGGAGCAAGGTGGGGGGACCCAAGAGCCTCGCGAGCGAGTTCACGATCCTCGACCGCAAGCCGACCCGCGGCGATGAAGAGGGCTCCGAGGGGGAAGACGGCCCGGCGGAGCAGGTTTTCCTTCAGGCCCAGGCGGACCTCATGGTCAACGTCGCCCGCGACTGGAGCAGCACCGTCGAGGGCAAGCTGAGTAGCACGGTAACGACAGGCGATGTCGACCTGGAGGTAAAGCAGGGAGCCCTCACCGCCAACATCGCTCAAGGCGCGCTCACCCTGACCGTCGGCGGGCAGCACTCCATCGAAAGTAAGGGCGGGGTGACTCACAAGGTGACGGGCGACGCGGTACTCAACGTGTCGGGCGCACTGAAGATCGCCGTCGACGGTCCCGTGACCATCGAGGGCAAGGACTCCGTCACGATCGAGGGCAAGAAGGGTGTCACGATCAAAGGCGGTCCGGTCGAGATCTCCGGATCCAAGGTCGACGTCGACTCGAAGGGAGCCGTCGACATCTCGGCTACGGGCAACCTGAGCCAGAAGGCGACCGAGAACATCACCGCCGAGGCCACACTCGGCCTCACCAACAAGGCCGGCACGTCGCTCACGAACCAGGCCGGTACG
>RFGQ01000329.1 GCA_003695865.1 Gemmatimonadota bacterium
AAACATAACGGACTTCGGGCGGACGATGGCCGACGCACAGATCATGGAGAAGCTCACGTCCCTGGCCAAGCGCAGGGGCTTCATCTTCCAGTCCTCCGAGATCTACGGGGGGACCGGCTCGGTCTGGGACTACGGCCCGCTCGGGGTGGAGCTCAAGCGCAACGTGCGCGAACGGTGGTGGACGTCGATGGTGTTGGAGCGCGACGACGTCGAGGGACTCGACGCCGCGATCCTCATGCACCCACGGGTGTGGGAGGCGTCGGGTCACGTCGAGGGCTTCACCGATCCGCTCGTCGAGTGCAAGCAGTGCCATCGCCGCTTCCGCGCCGACCTGCCCGAGGTCGAGGGCGGCCAGTGCCCCTCGTGCGGAACCCGGGAGGCCTTCGGGGCACCCCGGCAGTTCAACCTCATGTTCAAGACGTTCATGGGGCCCGTCGAGGACGAGGCCGCCGTGGTGTATCTGCGCCCCGAGACGGCCCAGGGCACGTACGTGAACTTCCTCAACGTGCAGGGCTCGGCGCGCCAGAAGATCCCGTTCGGCATCGCCCAGATCGGCAAGGCGTTCCGCAACGAGATCACACCCGGAAACTTCATCTTTCGCACGCGCGAGTTCGAGCAGATGGAGATGCAGTTCTTCGTCGAGCCGGGCACCGACGAGGAGTGGTTCGAATACTGGAAGGACCGGCGCATGGAGTGGCACCGCTCGCTCGGCATCCGGCCCGAGAAACTGCGCTTCCACGAGCACGGCCCCGACGAACTCGCGCACTACGCCAAGAAGGCGGTCGACATCGAGTACGAGTATCCCTTCGGCTGGAAGGAGTTCGAGGGGATCCACAACCGCACGGATTTCGACCTCTCGCGGCACCAGGAGTACTCCGGCAAGCGGCTCGAATACATCGACACCGCCGCCGGCAAGCGGTTCGTGCCCTATGTGGTGGAGACGGCCGTGGGCGTGGACCGCACCGTGCTGGTGGCGCTCGTCGACGCCTATCACGAGGAGGTGGTCGAAGGGGAGGAGCGGGTGGTGCTGCGCTTGCATCCGAGCCTGGCGCCGCTCAAAGTTGCCGTGTTCCCCCTCGTCAAGAAGGACGGCCTGCCCGAGTTCGCGGAGAAACTCCATCGGGAGCTGCGCGCGGCCGCGATCCCCTCGTTCTACGACGCATCGGGATCCATCGGACGCCGCTACCGTCGACAGGACGAGGCGGGCACGCCGTGGTGCGTGACCGTGGACGGTCAGACCAACGAGGATGGCACGGTCACGATCCGCGACCGCGACACGCTCGAACAGGTGCGCGTCTCGGCCGACACTGTGAGGGATTGGATCACCGAGCGCCTGCGCTGAGGCGCCGGCGCGCCGGGCGGGGAACCGGGCGGCGGTGGGGCGGCCGCTGTTGCGCGAGTCAAGGAGGTCGGAAGACCCGATGAGTCCCCATACGGCGTGGGAGCGCGGGAGCGGCCCGCGCGACTGGCTGATTGCGGCCGTGCTGGGGGGGCTGGCCCTCCTGCTGAACCAGTGGAAGGTGCCGCTGCTCACCGAAGAGACGCCCACCTTCCTC
>RFGQ01000032.1 GCA_003695865.1 Gemmatimonadota bacterium
CGCGGTCGACCGCGCCCGGGTTCTCGGCGCCGAGATCGAGCACGTTGAGCGACCAGACGAGGTCCCCACCCAGGAGCCGGTGCTCGGCGCGGCCCGAGAGGACGGTCCGCTCGCTGCTTCCGTAGCGCTCGGCGGGCCGGTCGGGGTCGGCTCGGAATCCGTCCGAGGTCGTGCGGGCCACGTTCAGGCGCACCCCCGAAGCCGACGAGCCGAACGAGGCACCGGCCTCCCAACGGCGGGTGCCGTAAGCGCCGGCCACCACGCCTCCCTGCGCGGCCGTTCCCCCGGGGGCCGGCGCGGTCTCGAAGGTGATCACGCCGCCCGCCGCGTTGCCGTACAGGGCCGAGGCCGGGCCGCGCACCACTTCCACGCGGCCGAGCGCGCCCGGGTCGATGTGGTCCAGCGTCGCCTGGCCGTCGGGCAGCGTCGCCGGAATCCCGTCCACGAGCACCTTGAGGCCGCGCACACCGAACTGCGCGCGCGCGCCGAAGCCCCGCATGGCCAGACGCTCGCCGACAGCCGGGTTGAAGCGGTTCTGAACCTGAAGGCCCGGCACGGCGCGCAGCACCTCTTCGAGCGACGTGCCGGTCGTGCCCCGTTGCAGGGCGGCCGGGCCGACGACGGAGATCGGGTAGGGGACCCTGCCGATGGCGGCCGGGCTGCGGTAGACGGTCACCATGAGCGAGTCGAGTGAGACCGTGTCGCCCGGCGCCGCTCGCTGGCCGACGGCGGCCGCGGGCAGCAGGAGGAGCGTGACTCCCAAGGGTCCGACGGCGAGCCCGCGTCGCCTCACCGCCGGCTCCGCCCGCCCGCGTCCCGGGTGGCACCCCGGGTGGCTGCCGTGCTCGGAACGGAGGCGGCCGTCTCGTGCCTCGCGGCCCGCTCCCGCGCCGCGCCCCCGACCGGCGTCGCGGTCCGCTCCGCCCCTGCGCCCGCTTCCGACGCCGCATCCGTGGTGAGTCGGTGGATGAACACCGCCGCACGCTTCGCCGCCACCGGGATCGAGGTGAGGTCGATGGTCTCGTTCGGGCCATGCGCCCCGCTGCCGTGCACGCCCAGGCCTGCGAGGCCGTCGGCATAGGGCGCCACGAAGCTGATGTCCGCGGCTCCGCGGCGGCCCGGATCGAGCGCGGTGAGTTCGCCGAGGCCCAGGTCGCGGCTCGCGGCGACGTAGAGCTTCATGAGTGCCCGGTTTCCCTCGGTCGGCGCCATGGGCGGGTAGCCGTCCCGGAACGTGATCGTCGCGTTCGTCCGGGGCAGGTGCTCGGCCACCACCGCCCTCATGGCCGCGCGCGCCCGCTCGGTCTGCTCGGTCGAGATCGTGCGCAGGCCGCCGTGCACCACCGCCCTCTGCGGGATCACGTTCGTCTTTCCGAAGGCGGTGCCGCGCGTGTGCTCGGGATCGTAGGTGACCTCGGTACCGCCCAGAATCGCGCCCGCGTTGAACGTGAGATAGCGCTCACCGCGGACGCGTTCGTAGAACCCGTTCAGGATGCGGGCCGCTTCGAAGATGGCTCCGGCTCCCGTGCGGGGGCCGAAGATGCCCGAAGAGTGCGCCTGCCGGCCTTCGACCTCGAGGAGCCACTCCGAAGAGCTGCGCCGCGCGATCGTGACGTATTCACCGAGGCTGTCACGCACTGCACCCTCGAAGCCGAGCGCCACGTCGGCTCTCCGCCCGGCTTCGATCAGATCGCGGCGCGCAACCTCGAGCGGGGCGCCCGGGCTCTCTTCGTCGCCGATGAAGGCGACCGTGATGTCGGCTCCCTCGAGTGCGCCGGCATCGGCGAGCGCCTTCAGGGCGAGCAGGATCACGACGTCACCGCCCTTCATGTCTCCCACACCAGGTCCCCGGGCGGTGTCGCCCAGGCGCTCGAACCGCTGGAAGGGGTGGTCTTTCTCGAAGACGGTGTCCAGGTGCCCGATCAGGAGCAGCGAACGCCCGCGGTCGCCATGGCGTCTCGCGAAGAGGTGTCCGGCGCGCCGCATGGAGGGCGGCATGTCGATCCAGCGGGTCTCGAACCCGAGGGCCTCGAGCTCCTGTCGCAGCACGTCTCCGACGGCACGTACACCGTCGTGGTTCATGGTGCCCGAGTTGATGTCGACGATCCGGCGGAGCAGTTCGACGGCCTCATCGGCGTGTTCGTCGACCGCCCTTGCGATACGCTGCTCCACCACCGAGGCCTGTCCCACACCGGCTTCGGGTGCGCCCAGGGCGCACGCGCACGCGATCGTCAGGACCGGGAACAGCCTGCGCTCCAGGGTCACGAACCCTCCGTCGCCAGGTCTCCCACGATCGCACCGATCACCTGGCCCAGGACCGCGTCGATGGCCTGAGGCTGGATCCAGCGCGCGACGATGACGAGGTCGTGCACGGGATCGACGTAGACCATGTTCGTGCCGTTGCCGAGGTGGGCGTATGCCTCGTCGGGCGCGCTGGGGTAGCGCTTGCGCCCGTCCGCGTCGGGGCGGTTGAGGAAGTAGTTCATGAAGCCGTACCCGGGCTGTGGCCCGGTGGGGGTCGTGGCCAGGTCGAACCAACCTTCGTCGAGCAGTCGCTGGTCTCCCCAGGCTCCCCTCCGCAGCGTGAACAGGCCGAAGCGCGCCTGGTCGCGGGCCGAAATGAACATGCCGCCGCCCCAGTGCCCGCCGCCGCTCACCGACTGCACCTGCCGGCCGTCGACGTTGAGCCAGGAGTTGTCGTAGCCGTGCCACCGCCAGGTGTTCGACGCGCCGATCGGATCCATGACCAGGTCTCGCAGCACCGCCGGCAGCGGACGCCGCCAGACCTGAAGGGCGGCCAGTGCAAGCAGGTTCACGCGCACGTCGTTGTACTTCCAGGTTGTGCCGGGCGGGGCGTGCTCGCGCTCCTTGTTGGCCTGCACGTCGCGGCCCGGGCGGTCGGCCCAGTCGGGCTTGCCCCACAGCGTGCCCTCCCAGTCGCTCGTCTGACGAAGCAGGTGGTCCCAGGTGATCGTCCGGTTGTGCTCGTTTTCGAACAGTGTGACGGGCTCAGGGCGGCCGTCGCCCCGGTCGATGCCCGGCTCCCCGTCGCCCGGCGGCAGCTCCATGGGCGGCATGTAGAGGGCCACCGGGTCGTCGAGGTCGCGGATGAGCCCGCGATCCCAGGCAAGCCCCACGACGGTCGAGAGGAACGACTTGCTGACGCTGAAGGTCATGTCGACGCGGCGGGTGTCGCCCCACTCGGCGACGATGTAACCGCCGCGGATCACGAGTCCCGCGGACCCACCGCGGGTGCGGAAGGGACCCACGGGGGCACCGTACGGTTCACGACCGAAGCTGAGGTGGTGGGCGGCCTCGAGGTCGCGCGGCGCGGGATTCTCCTGCTCCTGTGCGAAGCGGACCGCGGCGTCGAGGCGGGCCGGGTCGAAGCCCGCCTGCGCCGGGGTGAGGCGCTGCCACTCTTCGCCCCGAGGTGGGACGTAGGCCGTCTGTGCGGTAACGGCGAGCGGCCCGCAGAGGACGGCGGCCAGGCAGAGCGCGGCGAGGCGCACGCCGGGACGGGCTGACATCGGGGTCGGGCGGGTCACGGAAGGTCTCCTCGCGCGGTGTGGACTCCCGGAGTGGTCACCAGGGCGGAGTATAGGACGCACCCCCGAGGGCGGGCCATAGGCTGCCGCGGGCCTTTAACGATCGCCCGCGTCGGGGGGTCCTTCGGATATGGACCGCGCGAGTGAACGGGAGGTGGAGACGGTGCTGCCCGGACCGCCGGACACTCCGCCCCACGACGGAGCACCCCCGGGCGCAGCCGTGCGCGCCGACGCCTCGCCGGGCGAGGCTGATGGGGCGGTAGCCACCCCGTCGGTCGATGCCCGGGGGCCGGCACCGGTCGAAGGTCCGGACGCGGGCGCCCGTCTCGATCCGGACGTCGACGCGGGTCTCGTGGAGCGGGCGCGCCGGGGCGACGCCGACGCGTTCGAGCGTCTGGTCCGACGTCATCTGGCCGCGGCCCGGGCCGCGGCGGAGCGCAGGCTGGGACCGGGCCACGCCGACGACGTGGACGACGTCGTGCAGGACGCGTTCGTGCGAGCGCTCGAGCGCATCGAGCAGTGCCGCGAGCCACGGGCATTCCGCGCGTGGTTGAACACGATCGTACGTACGACCGCCTTGAACCACATCGAGCGCCGTCGCGTGCGCGCGACCGAGCCGCTCGCCGCCGTGCGCGATCTTGCGTCGGGCGCCGATGCGGGGCGGCGGGCGGAGCGGACCGAGTTGGGCGAGCGCCTGCGGACCGCGCTGGCCGGGCTGTCGCGCCTGCAGCGTGATGTACTGCTGCTGCACGACTACGAGGGGTGGTCGCACGGTGAGATCGCCGAGCGGCTCGGCATCTCGGCGGGATCATCCCGCGTGCACCTGCACCTCGCGCGGCGCGCTATGCGAGGTCGGCTCGCGCAATGGTACGGCGAAGGAGGAAGCACGTGAACAGCCAGAGTGGAGGGTTTCCGCCGCCGGGCGCCGGCCCGGATCCGGCCGCGTGGGAGCGCAGCGTTCGTGCAGTGATGGCGGCGGCCGCCCCGGAGCTGGCGCGCCGGCGGGCGGCGGCATCCGGTCCGGGCACCGTGCTCGGGCAGCTGGAGCGATGGACGCGTCCCGTGCTGCTCGCCTCGGGCGGGCTGGCCGCAGCCGCGCTCGCCGTCCTGTGGTTCGGAGGCGGAGCGGCCGCCGGCAGGGTCGAGGCTGCGGCCGCGACTGCGGCGTCGACGGCCGGGGCGGCCTCGCCTGCTCCCGTGCCCAGCGAGGCCATTCTGCCCACCCGACTCGCGCTCTGGGTCGAGGGCGCCGACGTACCCACGCTGGCCGAACTCGTCGACGATCTCGAAGGAGGCACGTTGGAATGAGCGCATCCACCGAGGGTCGGTCGGCCGACCGCGCGCAGGCGCGCGCCCGTTGGCGTGCCGTGGCGCTGTTGGCAGTCGTCTTCGGGGTCGGCGCGATCGTGGGCGGTGCGCTGCAGGGCCTTCTCGAGGCCCGGCCGGCCGAGGGGTTCGTCGCCGCTGCCGACACGCTCCACCGCAGGGGAGGGGCGCGGGCGTTCGAGCGGGGTCGTCGCTTCGGTGGCCGAGAGGGGAGCCGCCGACTGGCACCGATGGAGCTGAGCGCGTCGCTGCGTGAAGAACTGCGCCTGTCGGACGAACAGGAGCGGGCGCTGCGCGAGGTGATGGAG
>RFGQ01000330.1 GCA_003695865.1 Gemmatimonadota bacterium
GGCCCCTGAGCGCGCCCGCCCTGTACGCGCTCGTTCTCCTGGCCGCCCCGGCCGGTGCCGGGGGGCAGGTGCCCACCACGGACGCGCTCCAGGCCGCGCGCTTTCGCGAGATCGGACCGGCCGCGATGAGCGGCCGCGTGGTCGACCTCGCCGTCGTGGAGGCGGACCCGACGGTCTTCTACGTGGCGGCCGCCACCGGGGGCGTGTGGAAGACGACGAACAACGGCGTCACGTTCGCCCCGGTGTTTCACCGCGAGGCCACGCACTCGGTGGGCGACATCGCGGTGCACCAGGTCGACACCGCACTCGTGTGGGTGGGCACGGGCGAACGTGCCAGCCGGCAGTCGAACTCGTGGGGTGACGGCGTCTATCGCTCGGAGGACGGCGGCACGACCTGGCGCAACATGGGGCTCGGCGACACGCACCACATCGGACGCATCGCGCTCCACCCCACCAATCCCGACGTGGTCTTCGTGGCCGCCATGGGGCACCTGTGGGGTCCCAACGAGGCGCGGGGCCTCTACCGGTCGACGGACCGCGGCGAGACCTGGACGCGCGTGCTCGCCGTCGACGAGAACACGGGCGCGGTCGACGTGGCGCTCGATCCCGTCGACCCCCGCATCGTCTACGCGGCCACCTATCAGCGCAGGCGCCGGCCCTTCGGCTTCCACGGCGGCGGGCCCGGCAGCGCGCTGTGGAAGAGCGTCGACGGCGGCGACACCTGGACGCGGCTGACGAACGCCGGGCTCGACAACGGGCTCCCCAGCGGAGACATCGGGCGCATCGGAATCAGCATCTACCGCTCCGACCCGCGCATCGTGTACGTGAGCGTCGAGCAGGGATTCCGCTACAACGCCTCGACGGCCTACATCGGGCGCCGGGCCGGACTCTACCGCTCCGAAGACCGCGGTGAGACCTGGACCCACATGAGCGACTGGAACCCGCGCCCCATGTACGCCAGCCAGCCGCTCGTCGATCCCAACGACGACCAGCGCGTCTACATGATGAACAGCTTCTCCGTCTCGGACGACGGAGGGCGCACGTTCCAGGTGATGCGTCAGTCGCTGCACGGAGACGACCGCCTGGTCTGGGTCGATCCGCGGGATTCGCGGCACGTCATGAAGGCCGACGACGGCGGCCTGGGCATCTCCTACGACCGCGCGCGTACCTGGCTCTACGTCACGAACCTGCCCATCAGCCAGTTCTACCGCGTTTCGGTCGACAACCGCTTCCCGTTCCACGTCTACGGGGGTCTGCAGGACAACGGAAGTTGGGCGGGCCCCTCGGCGACGTTCGACAGCGAGGGAATCCTCAACGAGGACTGGACCAAGTGGGGCGGCGGCGACGGATTCCTGAACCTCGTCGACACGACCGACAACCGCACGCTCTACCTCGAATCCCAGTATCTCGGCCTGGTGCGGGTCGACCTCGAGACCGGCCAGACCCGCGGCATCCGTCCCGGAGCGCCCGAGGGCTTCATCGGCGCGCGCCGCAACTGGGAGACCTGGAAGGACCCGGCCGCGCCCGAGCAGCGCCTGGGCAACGCCATGCCCCCCGCGAACTGGGACGGGCCCTTCCTCATCTCGCCCCACGATCCGAATACGCTCTACGCCGGCACGAACGAGCTGTGGCGCTCCCCCGACCGCGGCGATACGTGGGAGTCGCTGGGCGACCTCACCAGCGGCGTGGACCGGCGCTCGCTGCGCATCATGGGCGAGCTGCCCCGCGAGGAGACGCTCTCGCTCGACGACGGCATCCCCTACTGGCCGACGCTGTCGGCGATCGAGGAGTCGCCGCGCGCCCCGGGGGTCCTCTACGTGGGCACCGACGACGGGCTCTTCCACGTGTCGCGCGACGCCGGTGCCACGTGGACCGAGGTGAGCCGCCGCATGCCGGGTCTGCCCGAGGGCGCGTGGGCGAACATGATCGACGCCTCGGGCTTCGTCGACGGCCGCGTGTATGCCGTCTTCAACAACTACCGCAACGACGACTTCGCCAACTACGTCTACGCCTCGGACGACTTCGGCGAGACGTGGACGTCGATCGTGGGCGACCTGCCCCCCGAGCGGGTCGCGCGCGCGCTGCGTGAGGACCCGAGGAATCCGGACGTGCTCTATCTGGGCACGGAGTTCGGGGCGTTCTGGAGCCCGGACCGGGGCACCCACTGGGTACGGCTGGACGGCGGACTGCCCACCGTTGCGGTGAACGATCTCGTCGTTCACCCGCGGGACAACGACCTCGTGCTGGGCACCCACGGGCGCGGCGTGTGGATCCTGGACGATCTCAACGCCTTGCAGGAGTGGACACCCGGAGTCGCCGCGGCGCCGGCGCACCTGTTCACGGTCGAGCCGGCGTATCAGATCCGGCGGAGGCGGCGCGGCGGACACAGGGGCGACATGGTGTTCCGCGGCGAGAACCCGCCCGACGGGGCGATCCTTCAGTACCACCTGGCACCGGGCGCGGGGGAGGCGGCGCTCGCCGTCGTGGACGCGGACGGCGACACCGTGGCCCGCCTGCCCGCCTCCACCGAGGCGGGGCTTCACCGCAGCGTGTGGAACCTTCGCTGGGCCGCGCCCTGGGAGGGGCCCACGGTGCGCCCCGGGGGTCCGCTGGTCGTACCGGGCACCTACGCGGTGCGCCTCACCGTGGACGGCCGCACCTACGAGCAGACGGTGGAGGTGCGTGAAGACCCGCGCCTGCAGGTGGACCCGGACGTGCGCGCCCGCTGGACCGAGGTGCAGCTCGAGCTCACCGCCCTGATGGGCCGGGTGCGCGAGGCCGGCCGCGAAGCTCGCCGCATGGTGCAGCAACTCGAGCGCGGCCGCGAGGTCGAACCCGCACTCGGCGACAAGGTGCGCGATCTTGCGCGCGAGCTCGGAGAGCTCACCTCGCGCATCGCCCGACTGAGGGGGAACATCGAGGGCGAAGTCGGGCCGCTCACCGCCCAGGAC
>RFGQ01000033.1 GCA_003695865.1 Gemmatimonadota bacterium
CGAGCGGGGTGTCTTCGTCGACCGCGCCCCGCGTCTCGCCGTACACGGCCACCGAAGAGACGTGCACCGCGCGCTCCGCGCCGGCCAGCGCGGCGGCTGCGAGCACCCGCTCGGTGGCGTCGACGTTGGCGGCGCGCGCCTCGTCCCAGCTGGTGGACCCGTAGACGAGCGCCGCCGCGTGCACCACGGCCTCGCAGCCCGCCATGCGTTCGGCCTGCAGCTCGGGCGCGTCGCGCGCGTCGCCCTCGACCAGTTCACAGCCGAGCGCCGCCGGCACGGTCGTGTCGGAGCCGGGCCGGTGCAGGCAGACCACCGCGTGGCCGGCGGCGCGCAGGCGCTCGGCCAGGTGCGAGCCGATCAGGCCCGTGCCGCCGGTGAGGAACACCCTCATGGCCCGGGCCCCGCGCGGCCGGCCCTCAGGCGTCGGGCCCGCCCTCCCCTGCCTCGTTCATGCGGGCCAGCGCGGTCTCGGCCTGCTCCTTGATGTTGGGGAGCAGGCCCTGATGCGCCTGGTACTCCTCCAGGTCGCGGGCGACCTCGTCGTCCCAGCGTGCCAGCAGGCGCTCGTAGTACGTGCGGGCCTTGGCGGTGTCGCCGAGCTGGCCGGCGGCGTCGGCCGCGGCGGCGAGCAGCAGCAGGTGGTTCTCGTCTTCGGCGAGTCCCTCCTCGGCCACGGCCAGCGCCTCTTCGTTGCGCAGCCCCTCGGTGAGCAGCACCGCCAGGTGGAAGCGCCCGTCCAGGTCGAGCGGCTCGGCCCGTTCGTAGGCCGCCACCGCCATGGGCAGGAACTGCTGCACCTGCGCCAGGTCGCCGGCCGAGGCCGCCCGCATCACGCGATCGAACAGGCGGTCGGCGGCCTCGCGGGGCGTCATGCTGCTCAGGTCCACCTGGGGGGCGGGCCCGAGCGCGCCGATCCCTGCCGCCGGGGGCGGCGTCTCCTCGCGGCGAAGCACCGGCACGGCGATCGCCACGATCAGGGCGACCAGCAGCACGCCCGAGATGGCCCACGCGAGTGTGGTCGAACCGCCGCCCGGCGTGGGCTGCGTGCCCGCAGGTGAGCCCCCGGCGGCGGGCGTGCCGGCAAGAGAAGTGCCGCAGCGGTTGCAGAAGCGGGCGCCCGCCTGAGAGCGGTGCCCGCAACTCGGGCAGGGCGCTCCCGAGAGCGCTGCGCCGCACGACGAGCAGAAGTTCCCGGACGCCTCGGCGCCACAGCGGGGACAGTTCATATCGAAAGGCTTCCTGTGCTCATGAGTCCAATGCGTCTGCCGGCGGTCCGGGGCGTGTGCCGCGGTCCGTGGCGACGGTGCTCCCACCGCCGTCCATGGCCCTTGCCACGGCCCCGGACGATCGGGCCAGCCCCGAGGCCGACGTGCTGCGGCCCCTTCAGCGCCCCTCGCTCAACGCGTTGAAGAGGAGCGGCCACGTGGCCACCGTCTGCGCCCGGTAATTCGGCTGGAACCCGAACAGCACCACCGACCCCTCGCCCACCGGCACCTCGACGAGGGCCGGCTTTTCCGAAAGATACTCGGGCCCGAGGATCCAGCCGGAGAGCAGCGGGTTCTCGGCCCCGTAACGCGCGATGACCCGCGCCGCGGGCTCGCCCACGTCGAATGCGCGGCTGCTTCGCCAGTACCAGGCCGGGCTGGTGCCGCCGAGGCCCCGCGCGATCGGGTGCGTCCCGTCCAGCTCGATCTGCAGGATCGAACCCGGCACGTAGAAGTCCTGCTCGGGCAAGCGCTCCACCGCGTTCGCCACATCCAGACCGAACAGGTCGATCACGTAGTCGGTGGCCGATTCGATGGCGACGATGCGGCCGCCTTCGCGGACGAAGGCTTCGAGCGCGCGCGCGCCTTCCTCCCCCAGGCCACCGGCGTAGGGCGCGGGCACCACCGATGCCGGATAACCCTCGGCGATCGAGCGCGCGCTCTGGTCCTGCAGCAGGATCACGTCGAACCGCTCGCCGAGCCCGCCGGCGCGGATGTCTGCGTTGTGCAGCGTGTCGTAGGCCAGGCGGTACTGGTCGAACACCCAGCGGGTCCAGCCCGCCTCCATGGGCTCCTGCCAGCTCTTGTAGAGCGCCACGCGCGGGGCGTCTTCGCCTCGAAGCGCAGGCGGTAGCTCGAAGTCGAAGGCCGGCGGGTCGATGATGTCGCCGAGCACGCCCTCGACGCCGCCTTCGACCTGCTCGACGGACCGTGCCTCCACGTCCATGAGCAGCGGCAGCGTGTGGGCCGTCACGTCGTAGGGGGCCCGCGGGGGTCCACCGGGATAGACGCGCAGGTCCGGGTACTCCTGCACCTCGAGCAGCGTCTGCGCAAACGCGGCGTAGGGCTGGTGCATGGGGATCACGTAGTCGCCCGCCTCGAAGGCACGGCCGTCGGCTCGGAACGGACGGGCCGCCCGGTGCACCTCGACGTCACCCATGCGCAGGATGCGCAGCACGTAGGCGAGTCCCGTGGGATTCTGCCCCCGAGCCGGGATGACCCAGGCCTCGGGCCAGGAGTCCCATCACTCCACCGCCCGCGGATTGATCCGGTAGACGTTCTCGAGCCAGAAGCGGCGGTTGCGGGCCGCGTTCTCGAGCAGCGCCAACGCGCCGCTCTCCATGTAGTCGACGATCTCGGGGAGCCCCCACCGCCCGCCCTTCCACGGGTTCGGAAAGTTCCACGACGGCGTGCGCGCGTCGTAGCCGCGGCGGCCCGAGAGGTCGTCGAACGAGAGCTCTACGGGCGTGGCG
>RFGQ01000331.1 GCA_003695865.1 Gemmatimonadota bacterium
CGCATGCACGTGATTCGACAGATGGTGCCCGGACGGGCGGACCTGGCCGCCATGGCTCGCCTGGCGGCGCCGGTGGCCGTGGTGCAGGTCGGCCTGCTCTTCATGGGCTTCGTCGACACCGTGATGGTGGGCCACGTCTCGCAGGCCGACCTGGCCGCGGTGGGCCTCGGCAACGTCTACTTCTTCGCTGCCGCCGTCTTCGGCATGGGAACCCTGTTCGCGCTCGACCCCGTGGTGTCGCAGGCGTACGGTGCAGCCGACCGCGAGGGCATCGCCCGCGCGGTGCAGCGGGGCGGCGTGTTCGCGGTGCTCCTGACCGTGGGAGCGAGCGCCCTGCTCGTGCCGGCCGAGGCCGTGCTGTCTGCGCTGGGCCAGCCGACGGACGTGGTGCCGGTCGCGGCGGACTACGTGCGCGGACTCATCCCGGGTGTGTTTGCGTTCTACGCCTTCATCGCGCTCCGGCAGACGCTGCAGGCCATGGGACGGGTGGCTCCGGTCGTGGTCGTGATCCTGGCGGCCAACGTGCTGAACGCGGTGCTCAACTGGGTGTTCATCTTCGGGAACCTGGGCGTGCCGCCCATGGGGGCGGTGGGCTCGGCGTGGGCCACCACGCTGGCGCGTTGGGCCATGGTCGCAGGGCTGCTCTGGGCGGCCTGGCCGCTGCTGCGCGACCTGGTGCGGCCGCTTCGGCGCGCCGCCTTCGAGATCCGCCCGCTGGTGCGTCTGCTCCGCGTAGGCGCGCCCATCGGGGGGCAGTTCTTTCTGGAGTGGGGCGTCTTCGGCGTGACCGGCCTGCTCATGGGGCTGCTCGGCACCACGGAACTCGCCGCGCACCAGATCGCGCTCAACCTGTCGGCGCTCACGTTCATGATCGCCGTCGGCGCCACGCAGGCCGGGTCGGTGCTGGTGGGCCAGGCCATCGGCGCCGAAGACCCGCCGCGGGCGCGCCGTGCGGCCGGGGCGGCCCTGCTCCTGGGTGGGGGCGTGATGCTCGTGACGGGCGGCGTATTCCTCGCCGCGCCGGGGCCCCTGGCCGGGCTCTACACCGACGATCTGCAGGTGTTGGCCCTCGCGGTGCTGCTGATCCCCGTCGCGGGTGTCTTCCAGGTGTTCGACGGTCTGCAGACGGTGGCGAACGGGATCCTGCGCGGAACGGGAGACACCACCACGCCCATGGTGGTGAAC
>RFGQ01000332.1 GCA_003695865.1 Gemmatimonadota bacterium
GCCCCCCGTCCCGATCGGCCGGACCGACCAGCACGATCTCGGCCGGTCCGGCGGCGAGCGCGTCGGCCACCGTGAGCAGGCGCCCGAAGGCGGTCGGCCAGCGCTCCAGCGACGCGGCCTCGAGGGCGAGGGCCCGGCGCGCGCGCGCCTCCCATTCGGGCCGGCCGAACAGGCGCCCGCCGCGCACCAGAAGTTCGACGGCCAGGGCCGTGCCCGAGGGCTGGGCGCCGTCCTGCACGTCGCGCGGCCGCACCACGAGGGTTTCCGCGTCGGCCGCCGTGTCGTGAAACGCGCCGGTGGGGTCGTCGCCGAAGCGCTCGAGCATCACCTCGATCAGGGCGCGCGCCTCCTCGAGCCAGCGTGGCTCCAGCGTCGCTTCGTGCAGCGAGATCAGCGCGTTGCCGAGCGCGGCGTAATCTTCGAGGACGGCGTCGGCGGCCGTGTGCCCGTCGATCCACACGCGCCGGGGCGGGCGCTCGGCGAAGGGGCCGGCCAGCAGAAACCGCGCGGCGCGGGCGGCGGCCTCGACGTAGTCGGTGCGCGCGAACGCCCCGCCCACCTCGGCGAGGGCCCGGATCGTCAGCGCGTTCCACGACACGATCACCTTCTCGTCTCGGAAGGGCTGCGGCCGTTGTGCGCGCACTTCGAGAAGCCGCGTGCGCGCCCGCTCGAGCGCGCGCCCGGCCTCGCCGACGTCGAGGCCCGCTTCGGCCGCCGCCGCTTCGAGCGGCTGGGGCCTGTGCAGGATCGAGCGGCCCTCGAAGTTGCCGCCGGCCCGCACGCCCCAGGCGGCGAGCGCGATCCGCCGCGCGGCCTCGTCGCCGGCGAGCGCGTCGCCGATCTCGTCGGGCGTCCACAGGTAGAACCGCCCCTCCTCGCCCTCGGAGTCGGCGTCGCGGGCCGCGAAGAACCCACCTGCGGCGTGGCGGAGGTCGGCCAGCACGTAGTCGAGGGTGCGCTCGGCGACCGCGCGCCAGCGGGAGGTGCCGTCGATCCGGGCAGCGAGCCCGTAGACCCGCGCCAGGAGCGCGTTGTCGTAGAGCATCTTCTCGAAGTGCGGCACCAGCCAGGCAGTGTCGACCGTGTAGCGGTGGAAGCCGCCGGCCAGGTGGTCGTGGATCCCTCCCGCGGCCATCCGGTCGAGCGTGTTGGCCACGGCGGGGGGGACCCCGCCGCCCCGCCGCCGCGCCCGCACGAGCAGAAACTCGAGCGCAAGGGCCTGCGGGAATTTCGGCGCCCCGCCGAAGCCCCCGTGCACCGGGTCGAGCGAGGCGGTGAGCGCGGCCTCGGCGGGCTCGACGAGCCCCGCCGGGTCGACATCGCCCGAGGGCTGCCGGGGCGCCAGGCTGCGCTCGAGCACGTCGAGCAGCTCGGCGGCGGCACGCTCGACCTCGTCGGGGCGCTGCCGGTAGGCGTCGGATACGGCCCGCAGCACCTGGCGGAACGAGGGAACACCGTGCCGCGGTTGGGGCGGGAAGTACGTGCCCCCGTAGTAGGGGCGCCCGTCGGGCGTGAGGAACACCGTGAGCGGCCAGCCGCCGTGCCCCGTGAGCGCCTGTACGGCACGCATGTACACGGCGTCGACATCGGGACGCTCTTCGCGGTCGACCTTCACGCACACGAAGCGCTCGTTCATCAGCGCCGCCGTCTCGGGGTCGTCGAACGACTCGCGCTCCATCACGTGACACCAATGGCAGGCCGAGTAGCCGATGGACACCAACAGCGGACGGTCCTCCGCGCGGGCCCGGGCGAAGGCTTCGGCTCCCCACGGAAGCCAGTCGACGGGGTTGTGCGCGTGCTGGCGCAGGTATGGGCTCGTGGCGTCGGCGAGGCGGTTGGTCATGGATGAGCCTAGCCGCGCTCGCCGTGGCGGACCAGGGCGACCCGAGGGCGGGGGTGCGCCCTGAGGGGTCGTCGAGGATGACCACTCCGAGGTGGACCGCCGTATGCGGTCGTTCCTATCTTGGGAACACCCGTTTCTCGGCCGCGGCCCCGCCGGACGGGTCCTGCCGGGCCGCCGCCCTCCACCCGGGGAGGAACTGGAAACCCGGTGCTTCCGGTATACGTACGGGTCGCGGGCGCACTGCTGCGGCGGCCCACGCTCGTTCCGCTGGCGCTCCGCACGGCGTGGGTGTTTCGTGCGAGGGGGTGGTATCGCAGGCCTCCCTTCCTGCCTCTCCCACCACGTGCCTACGTTCGCTGGCGGCTCGAGACGGCCTACGGGCGGCCCGACGCGCTTCCGCCGACCGAGGAGTTGGCGCGGTATCTGAAGTGGGCGGCGCGAATGCGCCGGGGCATGCGAGCCAGGAGTGAGTGATGGGCAAGATCTTCCTGCTGCTGATCTTCGCGCTCGGCGCCGCCCTGTATTTTCCTTCGAGCCGGCAGGTGGTCTTCGAGAAGGCGGCGCCGGTGCTCGACCCGGTCCTGCGCTGGTCGGCCAAGGGGGAGATGCGCGAGATCGTGCGCGACCTCGAGCAGTACGACGCCATCCACCGCAAGCTCCCGACCCCGCGCGAGTGGGACGCCTGGCTCGCCGAAAACTTCCAGGGCGACGGGGCGCGGGACCCGTGGGGCACCGTGTACCAGTACCGCGTCTGGCGGGACTCCTTCTGGGTGTCCTCGGCCGGTCCCGACCGGCAGCCCGGCACGAGCGACGACTTCCGCCTCTTCGAGCTGCGGTCGAGGCATTGAGCCCCTCTCGTCGGGTTGCGCGTCGCTCGGGCGCACGCGCGCGTCGGCCCGTGCGCGGCCGGAGCGCCTGACGTGGAAGCCCTCTTCGCCGACCTGACCGACGCGATCGCGGCGTACGGCCCGCTCGCCGTATTCGCCATGACGCTGGTCGAGACCGGCTTTCTGGTGGGCCTGCTTCTGCCGGCGGGCCCCACGATCGTGCTGGCGACCGTGCTCGCGGTCGAGGGAAACTTCGCCTGGGAGCTCGTCGCGCTGTGCACGGCCCTGGGCGGCTTCTGCGGTGACCAGATCGGCTTCGTCCTGGGCCGCCGGGCCGGCCGGCGCGTGCTCGAGGGCAAGGGTGTGTTCGCGCGGCGGGCCCGCCGTCACCGGGATGCCGCCGAAGAGATCTTCGGCCGGCATGCGATCGTCGCCGTGAGCTTCGCGCGGTTGATCTCGTTCGTGCGCACCCTCATGCCGGTCGCTGCGGGCACCTCGCACATGACCTACCGGCGCTTCGTCGCCTACGACCTGCTCGGCGTGGCCGTGTGGGCTTCGGCCCACATCGCCGTGGGGCTGGCCGCCGGCGAGAGCTGGCGACGGGTGGCCCGCTTGATGGGCGTCGGCTGGGCTGTACTGTTCGCCGGCGCCGCGGCCGTCGTGTGGTGGCTGGTCAAGCGACGGCTGGCCGCGCGGCGTGTGCGAACCCGCCGGGCACGTCCGGCCTCGATGGATCGCGCTCGCAGCTCTCGCACGGAGGACGAGTCCGCTTGATTTCGGTTGCGCTCACCGGCAATGCGGCGTCTGGAAAGTCGACGGTCGCCGACCTGTGGCGCCGCGCCGGCGTGCCGGTCGTGGGAGCCGACGACCTGGCGCGGCAGGTCGTCGAACCCGGCACGCCCGGGCTCGACGCCTTGGTCGCGGCGTTCGGCCGTGACGTGTTGGCCGACGACGGCTCGCTCGACCGCGCCCGCCTGCGTGCTCGCGTGCTCGACGACGACGAGGCCCGGCGTGTGCTCGAAGCGATCCTGCATCCGCGCATTCAGACGGCGCGCGACCGGTGGATGCGTGCCCGCTGGGCCGAGGGTGCGCCTCTGGTCGTGTCGGAGATTCCGCTGCTCTTCGAAATCGGGGCCGAGGGCGAGTTCGACGCCGTGGTCCTGGTCGACGCGCCCGAGGCGCTCCGTCTGCGGCGGCTGGTCGAGCGGGGGCTGTCCGAGGCGGAGGCGCGCTCGCTCATGGCCGCGCAGATGGACGCCTCACACAAGCGGGCACGCGCCGACTTCGTCATCGACAACGCCGGAACTCGCGAGGCCTTGGCTCGCGAGGCCGAGCGCGTCTTGCGGACGCTGCGGGATCTTCCCGAGCGGGCCGGCCCTCGAGAAGGATGGATGAGGCTCGACCTCCACATGCACACCGCGGCCTCGTTCGATTGCCTGTCCGACCCCGACGCCGTGCTGGCCCGCGCGCTCGAGCGCGGCATGGGGCGCATTGCCGTGACGGACCACAACGAGCTTCGCGCGGCGCTCGAACTGCATGGCAGACACCCCGACCTCGTGATTCCCGGGGAAGAGGTGAAGACCGCCGAAGGCATCGACGTGATCGGGCTCTACCTGCGGGAGGCGATTCCCAAGGGGACGCCGGCCGCCGAAGTGTGCGCACGGGTCCGTGAGCAGGGTGGGCTCGTGTACCTGCCGCACCCGTTCGCGCGCGGCAAGGGCGGGTCGGGGCGCCACGCCGAGGCGCTCGCCGACCGGCTCGACATCGTCGAGGTCTTCAACGCCCGTCTGCATCCCGGCCATCTGAACGAGCCCGCCGAGACGTTCGCCGAGCGGCACGGGCTGGTCCGGGCGGCGGGGTCCGACGCGCACACGGTCGGCGAAGTCGCGGGCGCCTGGGTGGAGGTGCCCCGGCATCCCAACGAGCCGCAGGCGTTGCTGGAGGCGCTGCGACTGGCGCGGGTGCGTGGCCGCACGACGCCGTGGGCCGTGCACCTCGCCTCAACCTGGGCCAAGGTGCGCAAGCGCCTGCCCGGGGGCTGAGCACGAGGGGAACCCGGCCGCCCGGCCGGGGTTCGCCGCTGGCGAAAGCCGCCGCGTTGGGGGCGCCCGAGACCTCGGACGCACACGCCCGCCCCCGGGGCGGGGCCACAGAGCCGGAGACATGGACGTTTCGAACGATCGACAGAAGGCCCTCGAGCGCGTGCTCGAGGCGCTCGAGCGCGCGGAGTGCGTGCTGCTCACGACCCACATCAACGCGGACGGGGACGGTTGCGGGTCGGAGGTGGCCGCCGCGGCCTGGCTGCGCGCAAGGGGCACGCCGGCCTGGATCGTAAACCCGACGCCCTATCCCGACACCTACCGCTTCCTGGTGCCCGACCCGGCGTGGGTGATCGACGCCGCCGGGCCCGACGTCCGCCGGGTGGCCGGAGAGGCCGACACGGCGCTCGTGCTCGACACCGGTGAGGTGCCCCGCATCGGACGCGTCAAGCCGCTGACCGACGGCAAGGTGATCGTCGTCGTCGACCACCACCCGCCCGGCGAGCGGCCGATCGAAGGCGTCGAGCTGCGGGCGCCCGAGGCGTGCGCGACCGGTGAGCTCGTGCACGACCTCATCCGCCTCGCCGGCGGACCCTGGCCGCGCGCGGCCGTCGACGCCCTCTACGTCGCGGTGCTGACCGACACGGGCGGCTTTCGCTTCAGCAACGCCACGGCGGCCTGCCACCGCGTGACGGCCGACCTGATCGAGCGGGGGGCGGACCCCGAACGTCTCTACCGCGAGGTCTATGGCTCGCTTCCGCTGAATCGGCTGCGCCTGCTGCGGCACGCGCTGGCCACCCTCGAGGTCGACGACGAGGGCCGGGTGGCCTGGATGACGGTGCCCCCCGACGCCTTCCAGGCGCTCGAGCTCGTGCCCGAAGACCTCGAGGGCATCGTCGACTACCCCCGCGCGGTCGAAGGCGTGGAGGTGGGGCTGCTCTTCCGCACCACCGTAGGGGGCGGCACCAAGGTTTCGTTCCGCTCCAACGGCGAGGTCGACGTGAACGCGCTCGCGCGCCAGTTTGGAGGCGGAGGACACGTGCGGGCGGCGGGTGCGCTCATCGAAGGGCCTCTCGAAGAGGTGCGCCCCCGTGTGATCGAGGCGACCCGGCGCGCCGTACGCGAGACCCTGGGACCGGTGGCTCGGGCGGCGGCTCGGCGGGAGCCGGAGCCCGGGCCGGTCGAAGCCGGCTCGCCACCGAGGAAGGACGACGAACCGTGACGCGACCCCGTGAGAAGCAGGCCGGCGAGGGCCCGGGCGTCCCCGAGGCGTTGCCCCGCGCGCTCCAGCGACTGGAGGCGGGAGTCGGGGCGGCCGAGATCGACGCGCTCTGGGTGTTCCCGCCGCTCGTGAAGGGCCGACGCGAATGGGGCCTGGTCGCCGCCGGGTGCTTTGCCGAGGGCGGGCTTCGCAGGTTGGTGACGGTCTCGTACCACGCGGAGCGAAGCGGGACGAATCTGGCCTTCGAGGCCGCGCTCCGCGAAGAGGGGCTGGCGCCGCCGGACCGGCTCCCGCGGGTGATGCAGGGGGTGGTGCGGCGGAGCAGCATCGACCTGGGTGAGCCACGGCTCGTCGAGGTCGGCGGACGCGACGAGCGCTTCGCCGCGCTCCTGGCGGAGTTCGATTCCTCGCTGCTGGAGCCCGCCGAGCCATGAGCGCGCGTCCCGACACGGCGCCGTTTCGCCGACTGTTCGCGCGCTTCCTCAAGGAGCAGGGCCTGCCGGTCACGCACCAGCGGCTCGCGGTGGCCGACGCCGTCTTCGCCGCCGAGGGTCACCTCTCGGTCGACGACATCGAGCGCTCGTTGAAGGATGCGGGCGAGCGTATCGGCAAGGCGACGATCTACCGCACGCTCGACCTGCTCGTGCGCTCGAACCTGGTCGACGAGCACGACTTCGGCGAGGGCTTCAAGCGCTACGAGCACCGGCTTTCCGAACGGCCCATCCACGAGCATCTCATCTGCCAGCACTGCGGCGCCGTCACCGAGTTCGAAAGCACCGAGGTGCTGCGTATCGAGGCCACCGTGGCGCGCGAGTTCGGCTTCCGGCCGGTGCGACACAAGCTGGCGATCTACGGCCTCTGCGCGGCGTGCCAGGAAAAGGGCGTCACGGTCACGCCCGAAGGGTTGACCTGCCCGATCGAGACGGTGTAGCTTCGCCAGCTTTTTTCTGCCGCCGGGGGTCCGTTGGGGGGCCCCGGCGGTGCCCTTCGAGACCTCTCCGGCGCCTCGGTGCGCAGGGAGCCGCCGATGTTCCAGGGCCGCGATCTCGTCCCCCGGAAGATGTTCTTCACCAAGGGGATCGGGATTCACAAGAACAAGCTGACGAGCTTCGAGCTGGCGCTTCGCGACGCGCGCATCGCGCAGCACAACCTGGTGCGTGTTTCGTCGATCTTTCCCCCGAACTGCGAGATCGTGGAGCGCGACGAGGGGGCCGAGCTGCTGCAGCCCGGTCAGATCGTGTTCTGCGTGCTCAGCGAGGCCTCCTCGAACGAGCCCAGCCGGCGTGTGGGCGCCTCGGTGGGGGTGGCCATGCCCGCCGACCGCTCGCGGTACGGCTACATCAGCGAACACCACGCCTTCGGCCAGTCGGCCAAGGAGATGGGTGACTACGCCGAAGACCTGGCCGCGCAGATGCTTGCGACGGTGCTCGGAGCCGAGTTCGACCCCGACGAGGCCTGGGACGAGCGCAAGGAGCAGTGGCGCCTTTCGGGCCTGGTTGTGAACTCCACGAACCACACGGTGGTGGCCGAAGTGCCCGACGACGGTCGCTGGCTCACTGTGGTCGCGGCCGCGGTCGCCTGCGGCTGAGGCCGTGCCGAATCGTCGCATGGACGAGCACCCGGGCGGGCGAGGCCCCGTCGAAGGAGGGCCGCGCCATCCGCTGGCCGGGGTGCCGCCCGAGCTCGCAGACCTGCCCTGGGCGCTGCCGCAGACGTTTCTGGGGCTCGACGAGGAAGCCGGGGCGTTCGAGACCTCGGCGGGCGTGATCCTGCCGGTGCCCTACGAGGCCAGCACCTCGTACGGTGGGGGCACGCGCGCGGGCCCGGGGGCGATCGTCGACGCGTCGCGCTACGTCGAGCTCTACGACCAGGAACTGGACCGCGACCCCTCGAGCGAGGGCATCCACACGCTCCCTCCGCTCGAGCTGACCCGCGCTGGAGCGGCCGAGGCGATGGCCGAGCTCGAAGCGGCGTACGGGCGTGTGGTCGACGCCGCCGACGGCCGCTTCGTGGTCATGCTCGGCGGGGAACATGCCGTTTCGTCGCCGGCCATCCGCGCGTGGGCCGAGCGGCTCGAGCGGCGCCCCACGGTGCTGCAGCTCGACGCCCACGCCGACCTGCGCGACAGCTACGAGGGCTCGCCCCACTCCCACGCCTGCGCGATGGCCCGCGTGCTCGACGTGGCCGATGTCGTGGCCGTGGGGGTGCGCGCCCTGGCCGAAGACGAAGTTGCCGTGGCACGGCAGCGGGACGGCGTCACGCTCGTCTGGGCCGACGAGATGTGGGAGGACGATGCGTGGATGGAGCGCGCTCTCGACGCGCTCGGCGATCCCGTCTACCTCACCTTCGACGTCGACTACTTCGACCCCTCGCTGGTTCCGTCGACCGGTACCCCCGAGCCGGGCGGCGGCGACTGGTACCGAACGCTTCGCTTTCTGCGGCGCGTGTTCCGGGAGCGCACCGTGGTGGCGGCCGACGTGGTCGAGCTGGCGCCGATTCCGGGGCTGCACGCGCCCGACTTCCTGGTGGCGAAGCTGGTGTACAAGCTCTTCGGCTACGCCTTCGAGGCCCGTCGCGAGCGAGTGTGAGCCCTTGCTCGTCCGGGACGCCCGGGGGAGCTTCCACACATGAGCATCGAGCGCACGCGCGGGACCCCGCCGACGGGAGCCGAGGGCGTTGCGGCGCCGTCGGATTCGTCGAGCTCGTCCGATCGAGCGTCGCCCGCCGCCGCTCTGTTGGGCACCCCCTCCGACGCGCTGGCGGGGCTCGACGACGCGGCGCTCGAGCGGGCGACGGGCTCCCCGCGCCTCGACCGCAACGCCCTCGAGCTCCAGTTCGACGGCCCCTCCACGTTCGAGACCTGGCTCGAAGCCATCGAGGGCGCGCGCTCCTTCATCCACTTCGAGAACTACATCCTGCGCGACGATCGGGTCGGACGCCGCTTCCGCGAGGCGCTCGTGGAGCGCGCGCGCGCGGGCGTGGAGGTGCGGGTCCTCTACGACTGGGTAGGCTGCTGGGCGACCCCGCGCCGCTTCTGGCGGCCCTTCCGCGAGGCGGGCGTCGAGGTGCGGGCGTTCAACCGCCCGTCGCTGCGCGACCCCTATGGGGTGCTGCAGCGCGACCATCGCAAGCTTGTGGTGGTCGACGGGTGCACCGCGTTCGTGGGCGGCTTCTGCATCGGAGACGAGTGGGCCGGCGGGGGCCAGGCGCCCCCGTGGCGAGATACGGGGGTCGCGATCTGCGGCCCGGCGGCCGCAGCCGCCACGCGGGCCTTCGAGCGCGCCTGGGCCGAGATGGGTACCGGAACCGAGGCGCCGCTGGCGTGCGAGCCGCTCCCCGAAGGGCCCGGCGGCACGGTTCCGGTATGGCTCATCGAGGGCGAGCCCGGGCGCACGCGCGTGCTGCGCACGCTTGCGCTCATCGCCGCCCACGCGCGTCACCGCCTGTGGATCACCGATCCTTACTTCGTCGCGCCGCGCCTGCTGAGCGAGGCGTTGGCCGAGGCCGCGCGGCACGGAGTCGACGTGCGGGTGCTGGTACCGGCGAACAACAACTGGCCGCTGGTCGGCTCGCTTTCCCGATCGGGCTACCGGTTCCTGCTCGAGGCCGGCGTGCGCCTGTTCGAGTGGCAGGGTCCCATGATCCACGCCAAGACCTCGGTGGCCGACGGCGTGTGGTCACGGGTCGGGTCGAGCAACCTGAACAGCGCGTCGCTGTTGGGGAACTGGGAAATCGATGTCGGCGTTTGGGATGCGCCGTTCGCGCGCCAGCTCGAAGGGCTGTTCCTGGCCGATCTCGCGTCGTCCGTCGAGATCGTCCTTCCGCGGGCGCGTGCGCCCGGCCCGGGGTCCGGCGAGCGCCGACTCCCCGCCGCGTCGGCCGCCGCCCTCGCGGTGGAGGCGGAGTCACGGAGGCTCGGCCTCGGCGTCGACGAACAGGGGGCGGCGGTGCCCCTCGGCGAAGCCGCCGCGCGGACGCCCCTGGACCCGCAGGGGCGGTGGAGCGAGCGTCTGGAGGCCCTGCTGAGAGAGAGCACGGCGTCGGCGGTGGCGGGCGGCAGTTCGGGATGGGGGATGGCGCAGCTCGTACGCGCCTCGACCTCGCTGGGGGTGGCGCTCGCAGGACGCAGGACTCTGGGGCCCGAAGACCGGGCGGTGCTGGGCACGGTGGCCACGGCCATCCTGGTCCTCGCCCTGCTGACGGCCCTCTTCCCGACCGTGGTCGGGATGGGGATCGCCGTCCTGCTCGGATGGCTTGGAATCGTGACTGGCGCGCGGGCCTGGGCGCATCGGCGCCGGGCGCGCGCTGAACTCTCCGTCCGTGACCCGGGTGGAGCTTCGGAGGAAGACGCGTGACCGAACAGATCACGGTGGCCGTGGCGCTCACGGCCGGGGTTCTCTCGTTCCTCTCGCCGTGTGTACTGCCGCTGGTGCCGTCCTACCTGTCGTTCGTGACCGGCATGAGCCTCGAAGACCTGCAGGAGGGGGTGGACCGGCGCGCGACGCTCATCCACTCGCTGCTGTTCGTGACCGGCTTCTCGGTGATCTTCATCGCGCTGGGTGCCACCGCCTCGTTCCTCGGCGCGTTCCTGAACGCGTTCCAGGACTGGATCGCCCGCATCGGGGGCGTGATCATCATCATCCTGGGCCTGCACCTGATCGGCGTGTTCCGCATCGCGCCACTCATGCGGGAGCGGCGCATCCAGGTGCACGACCGGCCGGCGGGCTACCTGGGCACGCTGGGCATCGGCGCGGCGTTCGGTGCGGGCTGGACCCCGTGCATCGGCCCGGTGCTGGGCGCGATCCTCGGACTGGCCGGGACGCAGGAGACCGTGTGGGACGGTGTGATGCTGCTCGGGTGGTACTCGCTCGGCCTTGCCATCCCGTTCCTGCTCGCCTCGCTCGCGCTCGACCGCTTCCTGTCGGCGTTCTCGCGCTTCCGGAGCCTGCTCCCGTGGGTGGAACGGGCTGCGGGGGGCCTGCTGATCGTGCTGGGACTGCTGCTGCTGACCGGCAACTTCACGACCCTCACCGGGCTGCTGGCGCGGTTCACCCCGGAGTGGGTGCTGGACCGCATCTGAGCGGCGACCGGCGGCCGCGCCGGGCTGCTCAGGCGCGCCGCCGCTCCTCGAGTCCCTCCTCGAGCATCTGCCTGCGCAGCAGGCGCGCGTAGACCCCGTCCTGCGCGAGGAGTTGGGCGTGCGTGCCCCGCTCCACCACGCGGCCCTCCTCGAGCACGAGGATGAGGTCGGCCTCCATGACGGCCGAGACCCGGTGGCTGATGATGAACGCCGTGCGCCCCGCCATCACGCTCCGCAGGTCCGCGAGGATGCGCGCCTCGGTGTGGGTGTCGACCGCGCTCAGGGCGTCGTCCAGGATGAGCACGCGGGGCTCGCGGGCGATCGCCCGGGCGAGCGTGGCGCGTTGCTTCTGGCCGCCCGACAGGTTGATGCCACGCTCGCCGAGCAGTGTGTCGTAGCCGGCCGGAAAGCCGCGGATGGTCTCGTCGAGCTGTGCGACGGTCGCGGCTCGTACGACCCGCGCCTCGTCCGCCTCTTCGCCCAGCCCGAGCGCGATGTTCTCGCGCAGCGTGGCCGAGAACAGGAAGGGATCCTGGGGGACCATGCCGATGCGTGCCCGCAGCGCCCCCGGATCCTGCTCGGAAACCGGCACATCGTCGACCAGCACCTCGCCCTCCGTGGCGTCGTAGAGCCGGGGGATGAGGCGGACCAGGGTCGACTTGCCCGAGCCCGTGGGCCCCACCACCGCCACGGTAGCGCCCGGCTCGGCCACGAACGAAACGCCCCGCAGCACGTCGCGCTCGGTGCCCGGGTAGCGGAAGCTCACGTCCCGGAACTCGACGCGCCCGTTCGCCGCCGGGGGCGTGCGCGGTGAGGGCGGGGCCTCCACGGCCGGCCGGGCTTCGAGGATGCGGTTGAGCCGACCCATCGAGGCGGCCCCGCGTTGGAACAGGCTCACCACCCAACCCAGGGCGATCATGGGCCACATCAGGTAGCCCAGGTAGATCGTGAACGCCACGAAGTCGCCCACCGAGATACGCCCGGCAACGACCTCGAGCCCACCGGCCCACAGCACGACGACCATCGCGGACCCCGCGACCAGGAAGAGCAGGGGGTGGAAGAGCCCGGCGATGCGGGCCAGCTCCATGTTGTGCCGCAGGTAGTCGCGGTTGAGCGCGTCGAAGCGGCGTTCTTCGCCCTCCTCCTGGGTGTAGGCGCGCACGATGCGCACCCCGGTCAGGTTCTCCTGCACCATCGTCGACAGCGCGGCGAAGCGCTCCTGGATGTCTTCGAAGCGACGATGGATGGCCTGGCCGAAGCGGAGAACGAGGGGCGGAAGGAGCAGCATCGGGACGAGCGCGAAGAGCGTGAGGCGCGGGCTGATCCACAGCATCACCGCGAGCGCGAACGCGAAGCCCACGACGGTGTTCACCGCGTACATGATCGCCGGGCCGGCGGCCATGCGGACGGCCATCGTGTCGTTGGTGGCGCGGCTCATCAGGTCGCCGGTGCGCGTGCCCCCGTAGAAGGTCTGGTCGAGCGTGAGCAGATGCCCGAAGAAGCGGTCGCGCAGGTCGACCTCGATGCGGCGGCTGACCCCGTTGAGCAGCTCGCGCATGCCGTACTTGGCCACGCCCGAGAGCGCCGTCGTGCCCACCAGGGCCAGCGCGAATGCGGCGATGCGCCCGCGGGTCACGCCGGGGTCGGCCAGTGCGTCGATGGCGAGCTTGACCAGCCAGGGCGCCGCCACCGAGAACAGATTCGAGACGACCACGAGCACCAGGCCCCACGCCATGGGGCGCCGGTAGGCCCGGAAGAACGGGAGCAGCGTCCGCAGTTCGTGCACGGGCGGCGCCTCAGGCTCCGGGTCCGGCGCCCCGCAGCAGGCGCAGGGCACCGGCGGCCAGGGTCGCGGCGCCCATGGCAAGCACGGTCTCGTCGATGTCGAACGTGGGACTGTGATGCTCGCGGGGGTCGGGCAGGGCGGCGCCCAGCCAGAAGAACGTGCCCGGCGCCTCGCGCGCCAGCACCGCGAAGTCCTCGGCACCCATCATGGGCGTGGCTTCGAGCACGCGGTCGGGGCCCCACAGCGCTTCGGCCTCGGCCCGCACCGTGCGGGTCACCTGGGCATCGTTGATCAGCGGGGGATAGCCCGGCCCCACGCGCACCTCGACCCGGGCCCCCTGGCGCTCGAGCCCTTCGAAGGCGCCCCGCACGCCCTCCACCAGGCGCTCGCGCACGTCGGGGTCGAAGTAGCGTAGCGTTCCGAGCACCCGCACCCGGTCGGCCACCACGTTGTGCGCCGTGCCCCCTTCGATGCGGCCGAACGTCACCACGCCCTGCTCGTGCGGCCCCAGCCGGCGCGACACGGCCTGCTGCGCCGCGAGCACGCCCTGGCAGGCCAGTACGAGGGCGTCGACGCCCTGCTCGGGGCGGGCCGCGTGGCTGCTCCGCCCGTGCACGTCCACTGCCAGCTCCTCGGAGCCGGCCAGCATGGCCCCCTCGTGGAAGAAGAGCACGCCGCTCGGCAGGTGGCCGCCCACGTGCAGTCCGAGTACGTAGTCCACACCCTCCATGGCGCCGTCGGCGACCATGCGCATGGCGCCGCTGAGCCCCTCGTCGTCGCAGCCCTCCTCGGAGGGCTGGAAGAGCAGCCGCACGCGCCCGGGGGGAAGCGCGCCCTCGCGCGCCAGCTCGGCCAGCAGGCGCGCCGCGCCCACCAGGCCGGCGCAGTGCGCGTCGTGTCCGCACGCGTGCATCACGCCGGGTGCCTGCGACCGATACTCGTGCTCGCCCACTTCCTGAATGGGCAGCGCGTCCATGTCGGCGCGCAGCGCAACCGTGGGGCCGTCCCCCGACTCGAGATCGGCGACGACGCCCGTACGCCCGACGCCGCGTCGCACCCGGTAGCCCAGGGCTTCGACGGTGTCGGCGAGCAGGGCCGCGGTGCGCTCCTCGCGGAACCCGAGTTCGGGATGGCGATGCAGGTCGCGGCGCAGGCGCACCAAGTCGGGCCCCAGTGCGGTCGCGCGGTCGATCAGTGTCTGGGTCACGGGCGGCGTGCCTCGCGCTGCGGCCGGCGGGGTTACGGCCGCGGGCCGTTTGCAGCCGGAAAACCCGGCGGGTTAGCTTGGCGCCGCAGCCGGGCGGCGCTCGGACCCCGGAGAGTGGAGCCGTCGCCCGTCTTTTTCAATGCCCGGCTTCCGTGCCGGGGTCCGATTCCTCGGCACCGGCAGCACCGACCGCGAGGCCATGCTCGACGACCGTCTGACCGAACAGCGCAACCCGCGCAGCGCCCGCATCGACCTGCTGTCGGCGGAAGAGATCGTGGCGCTCATCAACGCCGAGGACCGCACGGTGCCCGAGGCCGTGGGCCGCGAGCGCGCCGCCATCGCGCGCGCCATGGAACTCGCGGTCGAGGCGCTGGCCGGGGGCGGACGCCTGATCTACGTGGGCGCCGGTACCTCGGGCCGGCTCGGTGTGCTCGACGCCGCTGAGATGCCGCCCACCTTCGGCACCGATCCCGAGCAGGTGCAGGGGATCATCGCGGGCGGGTACGAGGCGCTCGTACGGGCGCAGGAGGGCGCCGAAGACCACCCCGAGGACGGGGCGGCCGCCGTCGACGCGCGCGGCGTGGGCCCCGACGACTTCGTGCTCGGCATCGCGACGTCGGGTACGACCCCCTTCGTGCACGGCGCCCTGGCGCGGGCGCGCGAGCGCGGCGCGCGCACCGGCTTTCTGCTCTGCACGCCGCCGTCCGACGAGCTGCGCGCCCGGCACGACGTGGTGATCGCGCCGCTGGTGGGACCCGAGGTGGTGACGGGATCGACGCGCATGAAGGCGGGCACGGCGACCAAACTCGTGCTGAACACGATCACCACCGGCGCGATGGTGCTGCTCGGCAAGGTGTACGGCAACCTCATGGTCGACCTGCAGGTGACGTGCGAGAAGCTCGAGGATCGGGGCGAACGGATCCTGCGTGTGCTGCTCGGCCTGGACGCCGATGCGGCCGCGCGGCTGCTGCGCGAGGCGGGCGGACATGTGAAGACGGCGCTGGTCATGGGACGCCTGGACGTGGACGCCGACGAAGCGCGGC
>RFGQ01000333.1 GCA_003695865.1 Gemmatimonadota bacterium
GAGCGCCACGCCGTCCACGCGACCGAGCCGGCCGACCGCGAAGCGGCCCCCCGGGACCCCACGAGCGCGGCTCCCCCCACCGCAACGGGTGGGAACGACGCCCCCCCTACCAGTGGTGCGCGGTGCTCTCGCCCGGGTTTCCGATGTGGCAGACCGAGCAGAAGCCGGTGCGCGGGATGCGCAGGAAGGGGCGGTAGCGCTCGGTGTGTGGCTCATGGCAGGTCATGCACTGCACCTTGCCGTCGTAGAGCACGAGCCCCGCGGCCTCGACCTCGGCGATGGAGCGGAAGTTGGGGTCGCGCGACGGGTCGTAGAGCACCGAGAAGGGGTGCTGCTTGCGCAGGTCGGTGTCGAGCCAGACGCCTTCCCAGTCGATGCCGCCCGCCGGGTTGCCGCCCGAGTGGCAGCCTTCGCACTCGTCGATCGTCTGGCCGAAGCGCGGCCCCGAGAAGGTGATGGGCGGCTTGATGACGCCGTCGAGCCCGATGGTGCCGTCGTGGCACGAGAGGCACTTGACGGAGTTGCCGGTGGGCTGGGGGTCCTGGATCATGTCGGGATCGTTGATCTCGGGCATGCGGTAGCCGCCGGCCGGGTTCGGCCGGTTCCAGAGCGGCGTGGGCCCCGCACCCCAGTGCGGCGCGTGGCAGTAGACGCAGATCTCGTCGAAGTCCGCGATGCGGTTGCGCATGTCGGGATCGGTGTTCTTGGCCGGCCGCGTGAGGTTGTGCGGCGTCTGGTCGATGGTGATCCCGTTGGGCCACTGCGCGGCGCTCGGCCGGGGCGCGCCCAGACCCGCCGCCAGCGCCGCAAGGGCGAGCAGCGCGGCGCGGCGCACACAGAGACGGAGCGCCGCGGCGGGCGCATGGCCCGTCGCGGCGTGCGGTGTCCGGGCGGTCGGACGTGTCGCCAAGTCGGTCTCCCTCGCGTCTCGCTAGCGGCGCTCCGGCTGGCCCGTCGGACGCTCCTCCTCGGGGCTACCCAGGTACTCGAAGACCTGGATGCGGTCGTTGTAGCGGTCGGCCACAAAGATGCGGTCCCGATCGTCGAACGTCACCCCGATGGGCATGTTGAGCTGGCCCTCGGCGTTGCCGCCCTCGGCGAAGGCCATGAGAAGACGGCCGTCCGCGTCGAAGATCTGGATGTTCGAGAACGCGGCGTCGGCCACGTAGATGTGGCCCTCGGAGTCGACGGCCAGGCCCTTGGGGCGCGCGAAGCGTCCGGGGCCGTCGCCCATTCCCCCGAACTCGAGCTTGTACTCGCCCTCGGGCGTGAAGGCCTGCACCCTGAAGTTCATGGCGTCGGTCACGTAGAGCGTGCCGTCGGGCGCGACGGCCAGGAAGCTGGGGTAGCGGAACTCGCCGGGCCCGCCGCCCCGGTTCTCCACCAGGTCGCTCGGCTCGTTGGTCGCCACGTGCGGGTCGGCGGGCGCCTCTTCGGCGCCGTGCGCGACGCTGCTCTTGCGCGCGGTCTTCTCGGCCAGGCTGCCCTCGTTCTTGCCGATGCGCTCGAGCAGCTCGCCGCTCTCGCGATCGAAGATGAGCACCTGATGCAGGTAGGAGTCGGCCACATAGACCTTCGAGCCGTCGCGCGACAGGGCCACGTCCACGGGGTTGAGCAGCACCTGCGCGCCCCCGTACGCCCGGATCAGGTCCCCCTCGGGCGTCATGGCGACCACGCGGCGGCCCGAGGGGTCGGCGACGAAGATGTTGCCCTCGGCGTCGCCGGTGATGCCCATGGCCTTCGACAGCCTGGCACGTCCCCTCGGCTGCAGCAGCCGCGACGACTTCTCGTCGGGGTCGAAGACGAGGATGCCGGTGGGCGATCCGTTGGTGACGTAGATCTTGCCGTCGGGCGCCACGTGCACGTCCCACGGGCGCGTGACGGCGAGCAGCCGCTCGCGCTCGCCCAGCAGCCCCGAGCGCAGACGCGACAGGAACGAGCCCTTCTTGCCGATGTCACGCTCAGAGCGCAACACACCGACGTAGCGGACGCGGGGTGGGTCGGGCGGAAGTGGCCAGACGATCTCCTCGTCGTCCGTGCGGTCCTGCGCGCGGACGGCGGCGGGTGCCGGCGCGAGCAGCGCCAGGATCAGCAGCACGCGGATGGCGGTCTCACGGTGCATGGTTCTCTCTCCTTGGCCGGGCGTCTATGTCCTTCACGGTCCTGCGTTCGGCGAGGGTCCTCTCGCCGCTCACCGGTCCCTACCGGGTGCACGCCGCGTGCCAGGTCGGGAGCGACCGCGTGACCGCCTATCGTCTTGTAGCACTTGAGGTTACGAGACCGTCAGGTGGGCCGCGAAGCGGCGCACTCGGGACAACGACGCCCCACTGAGACACCAATGTCACAGCCCGCACGAGGGGGCCGGGCCGCCTGCGGCGGACCGGCGAACGCCAGGGCCGGGCGCGCTCGCAAGGGGGCGAGCGAGCGTTCCGGCGCGCGCGCTGCTCCGCCTCAGAACCGGCGGATCACCTGCGCGAAGATGCGACCGCGGTCCACCGAGCGGGCGCCGGTGCGGAAGCTCTGGTTGAGCCGGAGCGAGAAGACGGTCTGGCCGACCTGCGCCTGGAAGTCGGCGTCGAGCCCGTAGGAGCGGTCCACCGGCTGACCGGGCAGGCGGAACTCGAGGCGCTCGCCTCGCAGCCAGAGCCGGGTGCTGCGCCCCAGCGGCCACGACAGGTCGGCTCGCAGCGACGAGGTCGTGGAGCGCAGCGTGTTGGTATCACTCGAGGTGAGCGAGCCGCCGAGCGTGACGGTGCGCCGGCCCCACGGGGGCAGTGTCCAGGAGAAGCTGAGGGAGAGCTGCTCGTAGGTGATATCGTCGCCGTCGCGGGCCCGCAGCGTGGCGTCGGTACGCAGCCGCCCCACGGGGGTGAAGAGCGAGGCCCTGAGTGCCGTCCGCCGCTCGGTGAATCCGCCCAGACGTACGGCGGCGCCGCCGTCCGAGCTGCCGTCCTTGAACGTGACGGCGTGCGACAGGCTCACGCCCCGCCGCGACAGCGTGACGCTGTAGTTGCCCTGCACGCTCCGCTCGTTCGGCAGGTCGGGAAGCTGATAGCGGTAGCTCACGAACAGCCGCTCCCCCACCTCGATGCGCGAGCCCGTGGGGATGAGCACCTGCATGGCGTCGCCGAGCGGCACGAGCGCGTAGTCGAGCCCGTTGACGTAGGCGAAGAGCTGCTCGGAGCGGATGAAGATCGAGGACGGATCGATGCGTGCCTCGTCGAGCAGGAAGCCCCGCGCGGCGTCGACCACGTGGGGCTCGTCGACCACGCCCACGAAGCCCCGCTCGGTGTCGCGCTCACGCCGCTCACGGCGCACGCCGCCCGTGGCGTTCAGCCGCACCCGGGCGGGCAGCCACAGCGCCAGCGAAGCCCTGGGGCCGAAGGCGGTGACGTCTTCCATGCCGCCCGCCACCTCGGCGCGGAAGCGGTGTCCGTTCACGCCCAGCGTGAGCCACTCGGCCGGGCGCGCCTCGAGCTCGCCGTTCAGCGACCGGCGCTCGGCCTGCTGGCCCCTCGACGTCGACGAGACCCGCCGCATCGACCAGCGCGAGCGCACACGCTCGGTGTGCTGCAGGCGCAGCTCCTCGGTCCAGCGCCGGCGGTCGAGCTCCAGCAGCCCTTCCTGGCGCACGCGCTCGAGCGTCGTCTCGAGCTGGCTCCCCTTGCCCCATTCCAGCCGGTGATCGAGCCGCGCTTCGCTGCCGTCGATACGCGAGTCCACGCTGCCGTTGCCGCTGGCGAAGCGGCTGTAGAAGATCGCGAGCTTGCGGTTCATGGCGCGCACCTGCGTGGAGCGCGTCCACGTCTCTTCGTGCAGCGCCAGGTCGGGCCCGGTGGCCCACGCCCGCGACTGGCGTCCCCATGAGTGGATCACCGTGACCGGCAGGTAGGCGTTGCGGAAGCGCGCGTCGGCCGTGTAGGACGTGGCCAGGAACTCGCTGGTCGCGTTGGCGCCTCCACCCGTCGAGCCCGACGCCTTGCGCGCCGAGAAGCCCACGCTCAGCGGCTGGTTCGAGAAGGCGCGCGTGTCGAACGTCCACCCCAGGCTGCGTCCCTTGAGGCGATCGGGCAGCGTGGCCGCGCTCTGCTGGTTCCAGCGCAGATCGAGCGAGAGCCGGTAGTTGAAGATGCGCGGGTCGACGATCTGGCCTCGCAGCGGAATGCGCAGCCACTGGCGCAGCCCGTTGTCCCAGAGCGGATCCTCGTTCTCGAGCGAGCGCCGCACGCCGGTGTAGCCGAAGCCCAGCTGCGCGCCCGGCGCCCGGCTCACGAGCTGCGCCGAGGCTCTCCGAGGCGTGGCGACCGTCGCCGCCATGGTGAAGGTCCAGACGAGGAGCACCCCGAGCACCGCGCCATGCACCGCCCGCGACGGACGACGCCGGCGCCGGCCCCCGGAGGGGCCCCTGGGCAGGCGACGGGGCGAGGTGCGCATGACGGCCTCCTCACTCCCCACCCTCGGGCGCGACGTGGCAGCGCTGGCACTCCCCGAAGCCGGCGGCAAACGCCACCTTGCCGTTGTGGCAACGCCCGCAATAGCGGCCCTCGCTGATGTCCCTCATGGTCACCGCGTTGGCCCCGTTCCGCGGCTCGAAGATGTCCATGTGGCACACCTTGCAGCGGAAGCGGATGCGGTGGACCCAGTGCGGGAACTGCGCGGGCGGCAGCCCCATGCGCGAGGCGACCCCCTTGTTGATCCCCTCGAGCTTGGTCGAGTCGGCGGTGCCGGCTTCGGCGAGGATCTCGACCGCGGGACGCAGCCGGAGCGTTCCCAGCAGCTCGGGCGTGGCCCGGTTGGGCGGCATCGACATGCCCGTGTGGCAGCGCTCGCAGGCGGTCATCACCGGGTAAGCGACCTTCCCGTGGCACTCCGCGCAGTACTTGCCCTGGAAGATGTCGGCCATCTGGATCTTGGTGCCGCGGTAGCGGAAGATCCGGCTGTGGCACTGACGGCAGTCCAGCCACTGCGTGTGGGAGGAGTGCGGGAAGAACGCATCGGTGACCTGGTTGGGCCCCGGAAAGTAGAAGTCGAAGGCGAACTGGAAGCCGTCGGGCCGGGGCGGCGGCCGCTCGCCGGGGATGTAGGCACGGGGCCGGATCACGCTGTCGCGCAGCGCCTGCATCCAGTCGATGTTGCCGGCGTTGTCGCGGGGCAGCAGCGCGACGACGGTGTCGGGGTCGAGGAACTTCTCGATCTCGGGCCGTACGGTGTCGTGCTGGAAGCCGGCGAGTTCCTGCAGTGCGCGCAGCGAGTCCGCGAGGGCGCGGAGGATGGTCGAGTCGACCTGGACCGCCTGAGGCTTGGCCTCCTCCTCAGGTACGTCGACCAGGACCGAGAGGGCGCGACGGCTGCACCCGGACACCCCGATGATGGTGAGTGTCCCGGCCAGGAACGTCCGGGTGATGCTCCGGCGCAGCCGCCGCACGATGCCCTCCGGTCATGGTCTACGGTTCACTTGATGTGGCACGTCTTGCACAGGGCGCTCGCGGAGTTGTCGATCCGCAGGAACGCCGCCCGCCCCTTCTGGTGCGGGTTGTGGCACGTGGCGCACTGAACCTTTTCACCTGCGCTCGCGGGGTCCGTGTACAGCTTCAGGCCCGCCGCGAGGATGCTGGACTTCGCGTTGAACTTCGTGTCGGCCGTCTCGTCGTACACGACCGAGATCGGGTGGTCGTTCCTCAGGTCCGTATCGAGGAACGTGAACCCGCCGCTGGGCATCGTGTTCGTGCCCGGAGTCGTCCCCGGCACCGTGCCCGCGTAGCTGTTCGGCGGGTTGATGATCACGTCGAGCCCGATCGTTCCGTCATGGCACGACAGGCAGGCCTTCGAGATGCCCGTCGGCTGACCGTCCATGGTCATGTCGATCGTGCTGCTCGTGTACATCTGATAGGTGGCCGTGGAAAAGTTACGGTTCCACAGGGGTGCGTCCACCTGACCGCCGTGCGGGGTGTGGCAGTAGACACAGATCTCGCCGTAGTCCACCAGCGTCGCACCCGTCGGGCCTCCGGCCGACAGATTGTGCTTCGTGTTGGCCACGTCGTCCGTGACCTGCCCCGCCGCAGGAGCGGCCGAGATGGCAATCAGCCCTGCAAGCGCGACTGCCATCGTCTTCGAGGTCATCGTCGCCTCCTTGTTTGATCCGCTTCATTCGGCCGGCGGATCCTCTCGCGGGTCCCGACCCCACACGGGCCGGACGCCGTTCCAGAGTTGCACGGATGGTGCCACTCCGGGTTTTCCCGTACCAAAACTGTAAATCGTTTGCTATGCGCCACTTACGAGATTCACTGCCGTGACTTGAGCTGCGCGGGCTGGGACGACGGGCGTCCACCTGTGACACGTGGTGTCACGCCTCGACGAAGGCCTGGCCCGGCCGTCCCCACAGGAAGCCCTGGCCCAGATCCACGCCCATCGCCGTGAGGGCCTCGGCCGTCTCGGCGTCCTCGACCCCCTCGGCGATCACCCGCTTGTCCATGGCCCGGGCCACGGCCACGATCGCGCGCACCATCGCCTCGTCGCCGCGGTCGCGGCGCACCGACGAGACGAACGAGCGGTCGATCTTTACGTAGTCGACCGGCAGTCGGCGCAGGTAAGAGAACGTGCAGAAGCCGGTTCCGAAGTCGTCGAGCGCGAAGCCGCACCCCAGGTCGCTGAGGCGCTCCATCCAGCGGCGGGCCCGTTGGAAGTCGCGCAGCGCGGCGGTCTCGGTGACCTCGAACACGAGCTGGCTCGGGCGGATGAGGGCGCGGCGCACGCGCTCCTCGACCGCGCCGAGGTGCCCATCGTCCTCGAGCCCGGTGCCCGACAGGTTGACGAACAGCCGGCGCGAGGGATGGCGCTCGAGGTGTTGGACCACGTGATCGAGCACCCAGCGGTCCACGGCCGTCATGAGCCCGTGGCGCTCGGCGAGCGGCACGAACTCGCCCGGCGGGATGAGCCCCCCCCTCTCGTTCAGCATGCGTACCAGCGCCTCGGCGTGCACCGGCACGCCGCGCGCGAGGTCGACGACGGGTTGGTAATGGACGGCGAGCCGGTCGTGGCGCAGGGCGTCGCGGATGCGGCGCACCCACTGCCCCGTGCGGGCGATCTCGCTCCGGCGGGCGTCGTCGGACGAGTCGAGCACGACGACGCGCCCCGAGCCGCGCTCCTTGGCCTCGTAGAGGGCGGTGTCTGCGAGCGCCAGCACCTCGCGCCCTTCGAGCGCGCCGTCGACGAGCGCCACGCCGGCGCTCAGGCCGAGCGCCACGGCCTCGAAGCCGAGGTCGAAGCGGTAGTCCGAGACCCGCGCCTGCAGCTCTTCGGTGACGCGCACGGCCTCGTCGGCGGCCACGCCGCGCAGGACCACGGCGAACTCGTCGCCCCCCCAGCGCGCCAGCACGTGGCGGTCGTCGAGGCATTCGCTCAGCAGCGAGGCCACGGCCACGAGCACGCGGTCGCCCACGGCGTGCCCCAGCGCTTCGTTCACCACGTTGAAGTGGTCGAGGTCGAGCAGCAGCAGCGCCGAGGGCTCGCCCTCGCGCGCGGCCCGCACTGCCCGGTCGACCGACTCCTCGAGCGCCGCGCGGTTGGGCAGGTTCGTGAGCAGGTCGAGCCGGGCCATGCGGCGCAGCTTCTCGTCCTGGCGGCGCCGCTCGGTGACGTCTTGGAGCACGCAGACCACGCGGGCAGGCTCGCCCGCTTCGCCGGAGACCGGCGTGAGCGTCTGGACGGCCACGCAGGGCACGCCGTCGGCTCCCACGATGTCGCGCTCGCCCTGCCAGGCGGCGCGCTCGGTGAGCACGTGGCGGAC
>RFGQ01000034.1 GCA_003695865.1 Gemmatimonadota bacterium
GCTCGACGAGCTGGTGGACGCCTACGACGAGCCCTTCGGAGACTCCTCGGGGCTGCCCACCTACATCGTCTCGCGCATGGCGCGCGAGCACGTGACCGTGGCAC
The DNA here is from genome assembly GCA_003695865.1 of Gemmatimonadota bacterium. Lineage (GTDB taxonomy): Bacteria > Gemmatimonadota > Gemmatimonadetes > Longimicrobiales > Gaopeijiaceae > J028. The sequence continues at coordinate 105 of RFGQ01000034.1, forward strand.
TGACGGGCGACGGCGGCGACGAGGTCTTCGCCGGCTACCCCCGGTTCGCCGGCTTCGCTCTGGCCGAACGGGTGCCCGGCTGGATCTGGGGGCCCGCGCGCGCCCTGGCCGCCAGGCTGCCCCACGTCTCCGATTTCCGCTCGCCGCTGCGGCGGGCCCAGCGGTTTCTGGCCGCGGCCGCCGCTCCGGCCGACGAGCGCATGTTGCGCTGGATCGGTTACGTGACCGACGACCTTGCGGCCGTGCTCGGCCCCGAGCTGCGGGAGACGCTCGAATGGGACGGGCTGCTCGAGAGCTTCCGCGAACCGCTCGCCTTCGCCGCCGCCGAATCCCCGCTGGCGCGGGTGCTTCAACTCAACTTCGAGACGTACCTGCCCGAGGACCTGCTCGTCAAAGCCGACCGCTGCAGCATGGCGCACGGGCTCGAGCTGCGCTCGCCCTTCCTCGACACCGCCCTCGTCGAGTGGGCCGCGTCGCTTCCGGACCGTCTGCGCATCCGCGGCCGCCGCCTCAAGGCGCTGCTCAAGGACGCCTTCCCCGACCTGTTGCCCGAGGCGATTCGCACACGTGGCAAGATGGGCTTCGGCATCCCGCTCCCCACCTGGTTGCGCACGCGCTGGCGCGGGCTGCTCGAGGAACGTCTGCTCACCGAAGAGGCGCGGGTGTGGGCCTGGCTCGACCGCGGGGCCGTGCTCGAGCTGGCGCGCCGTCACCAGCAGGGCGAGGCGGACCACGGCCACGCCCTGTGGGCGCTCATGACCCTCGAGACATGGCTTCGGAGGCGCGCGTGAGCGGGCACGTGGGGCGCGAGGAGCGCGTGGGCGGAGAGCGGCCGGGCGTCGCGGACGACTCCGATCGCGGCACGCTCTCGGTCGTGATCCCCGTCTACAACGGGGAGCGCTGGCTCGCCGAGGCGATCGAGAGCGCGCTGGCTCAGACCTGGCAGCCCGCCGAGGTCGTGGTCGTCGACGACGGCTCCACCGACGGAAGCGGCCGTCTCGCGGCTTCTTTCGGAGACCCGGTGCGCCTGATCCGTCAGGAGAACGCGGGCGTGGCC
>RFGQ01000334.1 GCA_003695865.1 Gemmatimonadota bacterium
GTCCCGGCACGGCCCGCCTCCGCAGCCGCGCGCCAGGTGCCCCGCACCACCACCGCCGCTCCCACGCCCGCCGGCTCGGCCTCCCGCGTCGTGCCCCCCACCACGCGCACGTGGGCGGTGCAACCACGGCCGAAGCCACGCTCGGCTCTGAGCAGCAGGCTGCCGCCGCGGGTCACCGCCTCGACACGGCCGGCCACCTCGACCGGACCGGCCGCCCGCCCGGCCTCGCAGGGCGCCGACCGGGCCCGACCGGCCAACAGCACACCGGCCGCGGCGGCCGCGGCCATGCCCGCAGCCACCGCGGCACGGTGTGCGCGCATGGGCCCGATCGATAGCAGAACGGGAAGGTAGAAGGCCAGCAGCAGGAGGAGCGCGAGGGCGGGGGCGCGGTCCACATGGGTGAGCGCCCCGGAGACCAGCCCGGCGGCGAGGTAGACCGCCGGGGGAAGCCGACGCGCCGCCACCGGGCGGGCGTCAGCCGAGCGAGGTGTGGATCAGCCGTCTCCTTCGTCGCCGGGCGTACGCTCCGGCTGGAACAGGTCGCGCTGCATGCGGTCGATCCGCGCCCGCTCCTCGGCGCTCTCGTCGGCGAGCCGGCGCCTGAGGATCGCGCGCACCTTGAGGTCGGTGTGGATGCCCGCGAGGAACATCACCACCATCCCGAGGAACAGGCCGCCGACGGCCACGAGCGTGACCGGCACGCGGTAGAGCACGAAAAGCCCGAAGTCGAGCGTCACGCGCTGGCCGCCGTTCAGCACCGAGAACAGGACGGCGAGCGCGACGACGGTCAGCACGCCCACCGGGCCCAGGAAGCGGGTCATCCGGCCCCCGCCGGCACCGCTTCTTCGACGACCTCGCCCACGAACGTCGCCGACGTCGTCGCGGTGAGCCGCACGGTGCGGTACGTCCCGATCCAGGCCGGATCGCCCGGGAACGCCACCACCTTGTTGCGGCGCGTGCGGCCCAGGATCTGCCCGGCCTCACGCGCTTCCTTCTCGACGAGCACCTCCTCGACCCGGCCCACCTCGCCGCGGTTGATCTCGGCCTGGATGCCGCGGTGGACCTCGATCAGGCGCTCGAGGCGCGCCTGCCCTTCCTCGGGGTCGATGAAGTCCCCGGTCGGCAGGCGGGTGGCCGGCGTGCCGTCCCGCGGCGAGTAGCGGTAGGTGAACGCGTCGTCGAAGCGCACCCGCCGCAGGAGCGCGAGCGTCTCTTCGAACTGCTCCCGCGTCTCGCCGGGGAATGCGACGATCACGTCGGTCGACAGCGCCACGTCCGGGATCGCGCCACGCACCAGCTCGACCTTCTCCAGGAACGACTCGACCGTGTAGCGCCGCAGCATCCGCTTGAGCACCGCGTTGCTGCCCGACTGAACGGGCAGGTGGAGTTGCTCGCAGACGGCGGGCTCGCTCGCCATCACCTCGACCAGCTCCTCGGTGACGTCGTTCGGGTGGGGTGACTGGAAGCGCACGCGCCGGATGCCGTCGACGCGCGCGACCTCGCGCAGCAAGCGCGGGAAGCTCCACTCGCCCGACCGGTACGAATTCACGGTCTGGCCGAGCAGCGTCACCTCGGTGATCCCGCTACGCGCGATGCCCTCGACCTCACGGAGGATCTCGTGGGGGTCGCGATTCTTCTCGGGTCCGCGCACGTAGGGAACGATGCAGAACGTGCAGCGGTGGTCACACCCCCGCTGGATCGGTACCCAGGCCGACACGGTCGACGTGCGCCGCTGCTCGAGCCCCTGGTAGTTCTCGTCGAGCTTGAGGTCGAGCACGGCCAGTTGGGGACCCCGCCGCTTGGCGTGGACCGGCGCAGGGGACCGCGACGGCATCCGGTCCGAGCCCGTCGCCCCGGCGTCTTCTCCCTCCGCCGACGCGGCCCGCGCCCCCTCCAGCTCCCGCAGCCGCGCCGGGAGCGTCCGGTAGCCGTCGGGCCCCATGACCAGATCCACGTAGGGCGCCTGGTGCAGCAGCGTCTCGCCCATGCGCTGGGCCATGCAACCCGTGACGCCGATCACCATGTCGGGCCGCTCGCGCTTGAGCCCGAAGAGCTGGCCCACGCGGCCCAACACGCGGCGCTCGGCATGTTCACGGATGGCGCAGGTATTCACCAGCACCACGTCGGCTTCCTCGGGGGAGGAGACGATCGTGTAGCCGTCGGACTCCAGGATGCCCTCCATCAGCTCGCCGTCGCTGATGTTCATCTGACACCCGTACGTCTCGACGTACGCTCGGCGCGGCCGTGCACTGGTGCTCATGGCAGAGAAATCAGAGGCTTCGGGCGGGGCGGGTCAATAGATGCTCCGGCACGGGGGAAGTGCGCTCGTGCGCCCGTGCCCGGACCGTGAGCTCTCCGTCGCTGCCTTCGACGAGTGTGAGCACCCCTTCGCACCACGGTCCGTCGCCGCCCGACGGCAAGCGTACGCGCAGATAGTCCTCCGTGAGGCCCCGGCCACCGTCCTCGCGCACCGCCCGTGCGGGCTCGCCCGCCCGGGCCCGGCGATAGCGCCGCCCTTTGTCTTGGGCGAGCTCGCGCAGCTCACGGGCGCGCTCCCCGGCCACGCGCTGGGGCACCGGGTCGGGCAGCGAGGCCGCCACGGTGCCGTCCCTGGGCGAGAACGGGAACACGTGCAGGTAGGTGAACGGCAGCTCCTCGATCAGACGGCGTGTCGCGTCGTGGTCCTCGTCCGTCTCGCCGGGGAACCCGGTGATGACGTCGGCCCCCAGGCCGAGCGGCCACACGCGCTCGGCGATCTCGAGCGCCCGGCGGCGGTACGCCTCGCGTGTGTGCCACCGGCGCATGCGCCGCAGCACCGGATCGGCGCCGCTCTGCAGCGGCATGTGCAGATGGGGCGCCAGGCGGCCGCCCGACGTCTCGAGCAGGTCGATCAACGCGTCGTCCACTTCGGTGGCCTCCACGCTGCCCAGGCGCAGGCGCACGTCGGGCACCTCGTCGAGCAGTCGCCGGACGAGCCCGGAGAGCGGGGGAGCGTCCGGCAGGTCACGGCCGTAATGCCCGATGTGGATGCCGGTCACGACCAGCTCGGGATGCACGCGCGCAAGCCTGCGGGCCTCGGCGACCACCTCGTCCGCCGGCCGGGAGCGGCTCTCGCCGCGTGCCAGCCGCGTGGCGCAGAACGAACAGCGTCGGTCGCAGCCGTCCTGTACCTTGAGCCAACCGCGCGTGCCGGAGCGCCTCGACGAGAGCAGGGCCCCGGCCACGGGCTCCAGATCGATGCGGTCGAGCGGCCGCCTGACCTCGATCTGGACCGGCCGCCTCCGCTCACCTGCGGCGAGCGCCACGGCCACCGGATCGTGACCCTCGACCACCTCCGCGACCTCGTCCATGGCGCGGTAGGCTTCGGCGCGCAGCGCGGCCGAACAGCCGGCCACGACGATACGGGCGTGCGGCTGCTCGCGCCGTACCCGCCGAACGAAGCGTCGCGCCTCGGCGTCGGCCTGGTTGGTGACCGTGCACGTATTGACCACGATCACCTCGGCCTCGGCACGGTCCGCGACCGTCGCCCAGCCCCGCGCCTCGAGCTCTTCGCGCATCCGCTCGGTGTCGTACTGGTTGGCCTTACAGCCGAACGTGTGGAGGTAGGCGCGCACCGGCGTGCCTCCCGATCCCGTCACGGTGTGCATCGATCCTCGCGCGGCGCGGCGTAGCCTCAGCGGCCCGCGACGCGCAGGCTCAGCGTGAGGCGCCGGACCGACTCCGAGACACCGGGTGCGCTACGGCTGCCGGTCTCGAAGGCGAGGTCGAAGGCCGCCACCGGGAAGGACGCCGCCTGCACCATGGTGAGCGTGAAGCCGGCCGCCAGCAGCCGCTCGCTCGCGTCGCCTCCCTCGAACCCGAAGGGCAGGTCGCGCCGACGCCACCCGAAGCGGACCGGGAACGCTCCGCCCCACACGTTTCCCAGCTGGTATTCGACGCCCACCCCGAACGCGTAGGTCCATCCCGTGTCGATCGGCTGCTCGAAGTCGTCGCCGGTGCCCGACCAGTCGGCCGTGTGAAAACTGGCCTGCAGCGAAAGGCCGGTCGCCAGCAGCGCGCTCGCACCCAGCCGGACCTCGAAGGGCATGTCGAACGACGAGCCCGGTCCCTCGGTGGCGTCGGTCGGATCGGCGTCGAGCGTCCCCGACCAGGTGAGCGATCCCGCGACCCGCAGCTCGTCGAGCGGATCCCACACGGCCCCGGCCGACAGGGTGGGCCCGCTGTAGCGCCACTGCCCGCCGGACTGGAAGGGCGCGATCGGGTCGGCGACGCCCGTGGTGTCGAAGGTGCGTTGGAAGCTGCGGCGCACCGAGCCCAGGTACAGCCCGAACGAAGTGGCGATGCCGAACCGCGGGCTCAGCCGCCGTGCATAGCCCAGGCGGACGGCCGATACTCCACCGTCGGAGTTGAACTGGTCGGTCGTGCGTACGAGCGTGCCGCCCACCGACTCGACCCCTTCGCGGGTCACCCGCCAACGCTGATCGAGCACGCCGGCCACCGACAGGGTCAGCGCGGTGCGCAGGCCCACCGGAAACGACACTCCCAGGGCCGGCACCCGGTTGCCCTGCAGGTCACCGCTCGCCTCGGCCGTGCGGTAGGTGCCCCACGTGGGCTGGAGCGTGAACTGCACCGTCGGCGCGAGGACCAGGTCGAGCGACCCGGTGGGCTCCCCCGGGAAGATCGAGGGCAGAAGCAGGCCGGTCCCCAGGCTGGCCATACCCCGGGCGCGTGCGTCGAGCCCCTCGAGCGGCAGCCCCAGTCCGCTCGAGGCGAGCAGCGACTGCGCGGCGGCGGGAACCGACCCGTGGGCCCCGAGGGCCGCGAGGGTCAACAGCGTGGCGAAAACGCGTCTCATCGGCTCCAGTCCGTCAGGGAAGCTTCACGGGATCGGTCACGGTGAGCACCAGCCGTAGCACCGGCGCTCCCTCGCTGCCCGGGCCGTCGAACGACGCGAACGCGATCGAGATCGGCTCGAAGACGGAAAGCAGCGCGAGCGTGTTGACCGGCCGACTGGCGGTGTCGCCCTGCGTCAGGATCGTGTTCACGAAGGCGGTGAGCGGCACGACCACCTTCCGGCCCGGCGCCTCGCCGAAGTACTCGGGCGGCAACGCGGTGCCCTGTTGGCCGGTCAGCGTGGGGCCCAGGGGCGCCTTGGGCAGACGCTCGGGGGCCAGCACCACGCGCACGTCCAGTCGCGTGGTGTCCGTCGGTTGGAACGCGGGCGGACTCGCGCGCGTCGTGAGCACCAGTTCGGCCTGGTTGAGCCGGTCGGTACGGAGCGCGATCGGACAGCGCACGCGCGCGCACACCGACGCGTCGGGTCGAACCGAGTCGGGCACGTCGAGCGTCAGCACCGAGCGCCACGCCGGGGCCCCGCCGACACGCAGCCCGTCGGGCGGCGGCTCGGGTGAGGGATCGAAAACGAAGGTGATGTCCTGCACGAAGGCCGAGACCTCGACCAGGGTATCGGGCCGGATGCTGGGTCGGGCCTCGAGCCTGAGCCGCGCGAGTCCGACCTGCAGGCGCTCACCCGCCTCGACCATGGAGATGCGAAGCCCCCTCGACGCGTCCGTGGTGTCGCCCCACGCCGCGATCGTGGCCGAATCCACGGCCAACGACACCGAGTCGCCCTCCGCCGGATCCCAGACCACCGACCCGAGGGGCCGCACGGGTCCGGCGCCCGGCTCGGGCCATGGCGTGCGATCGCCGATCGTGTCGGTGGCGAGCGTCCACGACACGGTGGGCGCGTGCCAGGGCACCTCGGTGGCCCCCACCTCGATGGTGACCGGTCCCTCGTTGGTCGAGGCGAGCGTGTCGAAGAAGAGCACGACCCGCCCCCCCACGTAGGTGAGCGACGAGTCAGGCCGGTTGACGCCGCTCGTGTCGCGCACGACGGCCGAAACCGGGTACGGCCCCCAGCGGATCAGCGTGCGGGCGTTCAGCTCGCCCGCGAAGTCCACGGCCAGCGTCCCCCGCCCCAGCTCGTTCGGGGCGCCGAAGCCGCCCAGCACCTGCAGGTCGCGTCCGAACGCTTCCCAGGGAAGCAGCACCTCGACCGTCTGCGGCTCGAGCGGCACCAGATCGGGGTCGACGCCCAGGGGCGCCTCGTCCTGGCAGCCGGCGATCGCGACGACGGCCAGAGGCAGCACCCACCCGCGCGCGTGCCGCACGGCCCGCCGCTCCCTCGCCCCTACGGCCGTCACGCGCGCCCCCCTTCCCCGCGCGCCGCCGCGAGATCGAACTGTTCGGGCAGCAGCGCGGACAACCTCCAGGTGCGGCGCTCCCCTCCGCTGCCCTCCGAGACCACCTCGAGGTCGGGTGCGAATTCGGCCAGCGCCTGCCGGCAGATGCCGCAGGGCGCGACGGCCCGGAGCGCGTCGCTCGCGATCACGACCCGGCGGAAGGACCGTGCCCCCGCACTCACGGCGGCCGCCAGCGCCGACCGTTCGGCGCAGAAGGTCGCACCGAACGAGGCGTTCTCGACGTTGCAGCCCGCGAACCAGGTGCCGTCCTCGGCCTCGAGCACGGCCCCGACCCGGAACCCCGAGTGCGGCGCGTAGGCGCGGTCCCGCACGTCCCGGGCCCGGGCCAGAAGGTCTTCGATGTCGCTCATTCGCTCGTCCACAGACGCGGAAGACGGGACCCCAGCCCCGTCAGAATCTCGTAGTCGATCGTGCCCGCGAGCCCCGCAACCTCGGCCAGCGGCACCTCCTCGTCGCCGTCCCTGCCGATCAGGGTGGCCACGTCGCCGACCTCCACTCCCGGCACGTCCGTCACATCTACCACACTCAGGTCCATCGAGGTCCGCCCGATGAGCGGGACCCGCCGTCCCCGTAGCAGCGCGCTGCCCCGGTTGCCCAAAGCGCGCGGCAGGCCGTCGCCGTATCCGATCGCGAGCGTCGCCCAACGGGCGGCCCGACCGGCCGTGTGGGTCGCGCCGTAGCCCACCGTCGTCCCGGCCTCGACCTCGCGGACCAGCACGACCCGGGCCCGCACGCTCACCACCGGCTCCGGCTCGGGCAGGTCGGGCCCGACGCCGCCCCCGTAGAGGAAGATCCCCGGCCGAACCAGGTCGGCCGCCGCGTCGGGGTAGCGGAACACGGCCGCCGAGTTGGCGGCGTGCAGCGTGAGCCCCGCACCGCCGTCCGGCAGCCGCGCGACGGCGTGGAGGAAGCGCCGCCACTGCTCGGCCACGCTGCGCTCCCCTCCGGCTTCGTCGGCCGAATGGAAGTGCGTGTACACGCCCTCCCAGCGCAGCCCGTGCGCCCGCGCCCGATCCGCCACGGCGGCGCCCCAGGCATCGGCACGGTCCCAGGCCAGCCCGGCCCGCCCCATGCCCGTGTCGACCTCGACGTGGAACGCCCCACCCCCGCTCCCCGCCTCAGCCACCGCGGCGCCCCACCCATCCAGTGCCTCGACCTGCGAAATGCAGGGTGTCAGCCCGTGGACCGCGGCCGCTACGTAGGCCCCGGGCGCGAGGGGGCTGAACACCAGCACCCGGCGGCTCACCCCGAAGGCGCGCAGCGCGATCCCCTCGCCGACCGCGGCCACGCCGTACCCCCACGGGTCGAACGCTTCGAGCACGCGAACCGCCCCCTCGGCGCCCAGCCCGTACGCGTCGGCCTTGACCATGGGCAGCACCCGCGCCCCGCGTCCGGCCGCGTCCTGCACGCGGCGCAGGTTCCGCCGCAGGGCGCCCGCATCGACTTCGACCCAGGCGCGGCTTCGGGGGTCGTCCGTTGACATAGACCGGGAAGAAAGCGAAAACAGAGGGCCTCAGCAAGCCCGATTCCCGTTGAACGAGGCCGGATTCGCAGCCATGCCGCCACCCCATCGCGCGCCCGGCGCCGAAAGCAGTCCCGGGGAGCCCCCCGGAACGGACCGGGCCGTCCGGGTGACGGACGACGAGGCGCTCGCGCGGGCCCGCGAGGTGCTCTCCGCCTCGGGTGGAGGAGCGCTCGAGCGAGTGCTCGCCCTGCTGCGCTTCCTGCGGACCGCTTGCCCCTGGGACGCCCGCCAGACGCCCCATACGCTCGTCGCGCACCTGCTCGAAGAGGCTCACGAGGCCGCCGACGCGATCCGCTCCGAAGACTGGCCGGGCCTGCGCGGCGAATTGGGCGACCTGCTTCTCAACCTGGCGTTCCAGGTGGTGCTGGCCGAGGAAGAGGAGCGCTTCGACGCCGACCAGGTCGCCGACGGTGTGATCGCCAAGATGGTGCGCCGTCATCCTCATCTGTTCGGCCTGGGGGAGCGCGTCGACTGGGAGGCGCTCAAGGCGGCGGAACGCGACGACGACGCTTCGGCCCTGGCGGGGCTGCCCGAGGGGCTCGATCCCCTGCTGCGGGCCCACCGCGTCCAGGATCGGGCGGCGGGCGTGGGGTTCGACTGGGACGAGCCCCGGGGTGCGCTCGAGAAACTGCGCGAGGAAGCGACCGAGGTGGAGGCCGCGCTCGCCGGTGGCCGGCCCGAAGATCTCGAGGAGGAGCTGGGTGACCTGCTCTTCGCCGCGGTCAACGTGGTGCGTCTGGCCGGAGCGCACGCCGACGCGGTCCTTTCGGCCGCGAACCGCAAGTTCGAGGAGCGCTTCCGGGCCCTCGAAGCACGGGCCGCCCGTGAGGGCGTGTCCCTGCCCGGAGCCTCCCTCGAGACGCTCGACCGGCTGTGGGAGGCCGTGAAGGCCGAGGCGCGCGGGCAGCCCGCGAGCCCGCCCCCCGCCGACGAGCCGTCCTGAGCGCACGAAGCCGCCCACGCGGGCCCCGCGCGCAGATCCTGCAGGAGCGGGCGCCGGGCTCGGGGCCCGGCCGGCCGCGGCCCACTCGGCCCACTCCCCGCTCAGTACCCCGCGTCGATGTCGACCACGTTCAGCAGGGGCTCTCCGGCCGCCCAGCGGCGCAGGTTCTCGGCCAAGAGGTCGGTCTGCCGCCGCCAGTACCCCCCGCTCACGGCCGAGACGTGCGGCAGCAGCAGGACCCGCTCCTGCGTCCAGAATGGATGGTCGTCGGGAAGCGGCTCGCGCTCGAAGACGTCGAGCGCGGCGCCCCTCAGGCGCCCTTCGTCGAGCGCGCGCACCAGCGCCGCCTCGTCGACCAACGAACCCCGGGCGACGTTCACGACCACGGCCCCGCGCGGCAGCAGCGCGAGGCGGCGGGCGTCGAGCAGGCCGCGCGTTTCGGCGGTGCCGGGGGCCGTGAGCACGACGTAGTCCGCCTCGGCGAGCGCCGCGTCGAGCGCTTCGGCCCCGGCGCACACGTGCACGGCGTCGCGCAGCACCACGCCGGCCGGCAGCTCGACGTCTCCGTCGCCCGGCCCGGGCGCGCGCCGCCGCAGCGCGGTGACCCGCGCGCCCAGGGGCACCAGACGGCGCGCCACCTCACGCCCGATGCCGCCGTAGCCGACCACCACCACGCGGGCGCCGGCCAGCTCGCGCACCGGGCTCTGTTCGCCCAGGAACGGCTCGGCGTCCCACGTGCTCCGCCGCTGCATGCGCTCGGCCAGGTCGAAGCCGCGCGCGAAGTGCAGCAGCATGCCCACCACGGTCTCGGCGATGGGCGGACCGTGAATGCCGGCCGAGTTTGTGAAGACCACCCCCGAGCGCCGAAGCGCGTCGTGGAGCGAGCCGCCGACGCCCGCGGCCCCCGAGTGCACCCAGCGCAGCCCCGGCCCGGCTTCGAGCACCGCCGCAGGCACGCCGAACCCCCAGTAGGCCTCGGCGTCGGCGACGGCGGCCAGCACCTCGGGGGCCACCCGCGCCGCGCCATCTCCCGAACCGTCGGTGGGCGCTTCGACGACCCGTAGGGACCAGCCCTCGGGCAACCGCTCGCGCAGCGCGTCGGGCACCCAGGGCGGCATGGCCCAGGCGGGCCGGGCGTCCATCATGTCGAGGACCGCTACGGGCATCGGGCCCCCCGCGGGCGGCAGGAGACGCGGCCGGACCGCGCCCCGCCGGTCAGGGATCCAGCCGGTTCATCAGGCGTGGGAACGGAATCAGCTCCCGGATGTGGTGGCGTCCCGTGATCCACGCCACGGTGCGCTCCAGGCCGAGGCCGAAGCCCGAGTGGGGGAAGGTTCCGTAGCGGCGCAGGTCCAGATACCAGCCGTAGGCCTCTTCGGGCAGACCCTCCTCGCGGATGCGGGCAAGCAGCTTGTCGAGGTCGTCCTCGCGCTGCGATCCCCCGATGATCTCGCCGTAGCCCTCGGGTGCGAGCAGATCGTCGCACAGGACGGTGCGCGGATCGTCGGGGTTCTCCTTCATGTAGAAGGCCTTCGCCTGCTTCGGGTAGTTGTAGACGAAGACCGGCCGGTCGAAGTCCTCGGTGAGCGCGACCTCGTCGGGAGCGCCCAGGTCGTCGCCCCACTCGATGTCGTGCCCACGCGCCCGCAGGCGCTCCACCGCCTCGCCGTAGTCGAGCCGCGGAAACGGCGCCTTCACGCGCTCGAGCGGCGCGGTGTCCCGCTCCAGCATCTCGAGTTCCTCGCTGCAGCGCTCCAGCGCCCGCTCCACGAGGTAGCAAACGAACGCCTCCTGCAGCCGCATGTTCTCGTCCGAGTCGGCGAACGCCACCTCGGGCTCGACCATCCAGAACTCGGTGAGGTGGCGCCGGGTCTTCGACTTCTCGGCGCGGAACGTGGGCCCGAAGCAGTACACCTTGCGGAAGGCCGGGCAGGCCGCCTCCACGTAGAGCTGCCCGGTCTGCGCCAGGAACGCCGGGCGCCCGAAGTAGTCGGTCTCGAAAAGGGTGCCCGCGTGTTCCCCGATCGATCCCGTGAGGATGGGCGTGTCGATGCGGACGAAGCCGCGCTCGTAGAAGAAGTCGTGGATCGCCTGCTCGACTTCGGCGCGCACGCGCAGACCGGCGCGCTGCAGCTTCGAGCGAAGCCACAGATGCCGGTGGTCGAGCAGGAAGTCGACCCCGTGCTCCTTGGGCTGGATCGGATAGTCGTCGGCCCGCGACAGCACCCGGTAGTCCTCGACCTGGAGCTCGTGCCCCCCGGGAGAGCGCGGGTCCGCCTTGACGCGACCCGTCATGCGCACCGTGCTCTCCTGGGGCGTCTCTTCGTGCGCCTGCCACACGTCGTCGCTCAACGCCTTGCGAACGAAGACGCCCTGCACGATCCCCGTCCCGTCGCGCACCACCACGAAGCCCACCTTGCCGTGCGTGCGCACGTGCTCCACCCAGCCGAGCACCGACACGGTCTCGTCCACGTGCTCGCTCAGGTTCCGGATCTCGACGACGGGCGCTTCAGGCATGGTCCGCGTGGGTTCGACGTGAAGGGGAATGAGGCCGCATACTCTACCCGAATCACCCCACGCTGAAAAGCTTCATGCGCTCGCCGTAACGCCCCTCGAGCAGGGCCTTGAGGCGGCCGTGCGCGGGCGCGGCGAGTTCGGGATCGGCGTCGATCAACGCGCGTGCCCGGGCCTGGGCGGCGAGCAGCAGATCCTCGTCCTCGGCGATGTCCGCGAAGCGGAGTGCCAGGTCCCGTCCGTGCTGCTGGGCGCCGAACAGGTCGCCCTGGCCGCGAATGCGCAGGTCGTGGCGCGCGAC
>RFGQ01000335.1 GCA_003695865.1 Gemmatimonadota bacterium
CCACCGGCCCGGGCGACAGCGGCACCCGGCCGGCGAGCAGCGCCGCCACCCCCGCAGCGCCGGCCGGCTCGACGAGCAGCTTCGCGCGCTCGAGCAACAGACCCACCGCCGCGGCGATCTCACCGTCTTCGACCAGCACGACGTCGTCCACCAGACGGCGCACGATCTCGAAGTTGAGGGCCCCCGCCATGGGGGCCGCGAGCCCGTCGGCGATGGTCTCGACGTGCTCGAGGGTCTGCGGCGCGCCCAGGTCGAGGCTCCGCCTCATGGCCGCGGCGCCCGCGGGCTCGACTCCCACGACCCGCACGCCGCGCGGCGCGAGCGCCACCGCGACGCCCGAGATCAGGCCGCCGCCGCCCACCGGCACGACCACGGTTGCCGCCTCCGGCAGGTCGTCCGCGATCTCCAGACCGACCGACGCGTGGCCGGCGACCACATCGGGATCGTCGAAGGGATGCAGAAAGAGAGCCCCTTCCTGCTCGGCGATCTCCCGCGCGCGGCGGAAGGCGTCGGCTGCGGTGCCGTGCAGCTCCACCCGGGCTCCGTAGCCTCGGCTCGCCTCGACCTTCACGGCCGACGCTCCCTCGGGCATCACCACGGTGGCCCGCGTGCCTGCCCGCGCCGCCGCCCAGGCGGTGGCCTGGGCGTGGTTGCCCGCCGAGACGGTCACCACGCCCTTTGCCCGCACCTCGGCCGGCAGCCGCTGAATGCAGCGCAGCGCCCCACGCACCTTGAAGGCGCCGGTCTTCTGCAGGTTTTCGCACTTGAGCCAGAGCGGCGCGCCGACCCGCTCCGAGAGCGTGCGGCTCGAGAGGAGCGGCGTGTGGTGGACGTGCTCGCCGAGGGCCCGGCGAGCCTGGGCCAGCGCCTGCGGCGTGAACGGTGCGAGGGGATCGGTCATGGCCTCGAGGGGACTGTGGTACGCACGCGGGCCGCTCCGGTACGGTGCAAACGGGTGTTCCGCCGGCGTTGCAGCGCCATGATCCGCCGTGTACCTTGGCCTCGCAAGGCTTTACGGCGTTTCGGACCGCCATTCCCGCCCGGTCCGCTCACTCCAACGCAGAGGTCATCGATGCGTGCAAAGCTAGGTCTGCGTGTGTTCGCGCTCTTCGCCGCCTTCGCGTTCGCCGCAGGCGAAGTGGCGGCCCAACAGGGCACCCTCGCCGGCCGGGTCACCGACGCGGACACGGGGCAGCCCATCACGGGAGCCCAGATCGAGGTCCTCGGCGCTGCGGTCGGTGGACGGAACGCGGGGGGGCTCTCCAACGCGTCCGGCCAATTCTCGATCCCGGTGCCGCCGGGCCGCTACGCAGTGGTGATCTCGGTGCTGGGCTATGAGACGCTCCGCCGGGAGGGGATCGAGATTCCGGCGGGTGGCACGGCGCGCATGGACGTGCAGCTCACGTCGACGGCCCTGGCGCTCAACCCCATCGTGGTCACCGCCTCGAGGCGGGAGGAGCGCAAGACCGACGCCCCGGCGACCACCGTCGTCATCGGCGAGACGCAGATTCAGGAACGGCCCGTGACCACGGTCGCGGAGCACCTGAGAAGCGCGCCGGGCGCCGACATCATCACGTCGGGCGTGCAGTCGACCAACGTCGTGCTGCGGGGCTTCAACAACATCTTTTCGGGCGCACTGCACGCGCTGACCGACAACCGCATCGCGGGGATTCCCTCGCTGCGTGTGAACCTTCTGCACTTCATCCCGGCCAACAACGAAGACATCGAGCGCATGGAGGTGGTGCTCGGGCCGGGGTCGGCGCTCTACGGGCCCAACACGGCCAACGGCGTGCTGCACATCATCACCAAGTCGCCCATCGACAACCCGGGCACGACGGTGACCCTGGGCGGTGGTGAGCGCTCGGTGTTCATGAGCTCGCTGCGCACGGCGCACCGGATCAGCGACAACTTCGGATTCAAGATCTCGGGGCAGTACGTGCGCGGCGACGAGTGGGAGTTCACCGATCCGACCGAGGCCGCGGCGCGCGCGGCGGCGCAGGCCGACCCGGGCCGCTTCCTGGCCGACCTGCAGGCGCGCGGGCTTTCGGCCGCCCAGGCCGACCTGGCGCTGCAGCGCGTGGGGGTCCGCGACTTCGACTTCGAACGCTATGGGCTCGAGGCCCGGGCGGACTGGCGGTTCGACGACGGACAGTTCGTCGCCCAGTACGGGCGCACGAGCGCCACCGGAATCGAGCTGACCGGGCTCGGAGCCGGCCAGACCGACGACTGGGTGTACCAGTATTTCCAGGGCCGCTTCAGCTATAAGCGCCTGTTCGCACAGGCGTACCTGAACACGTCCGACGCGGGCAACACCTTCCTGCTGCGCGACGGTGTGCCGCTCGTCGACGAGTCTCGCCTCTTCGTGACCCAGATCCAGCACGGCGGCTCGCTCTGGGACGGCCGCCAGGACTTCACCTACGGGTTCGACTACTTCCGTACCGAGCCGCGCACGAAGGGCACGATCAACGGCATCAACGAAGACGACGACATCGTCAACGAGTACGGCGCCTATATCCAGTCCGAGACGCAGCTCAGCGACCAGTTCAAGCTCGTGCTGGCGGGCCGCTGGGATTCGCACTCGGAGCTGGACGACGACGTGTGGTCGCCCCGGGCGGCGCTCGTCTTCTCGCCGGTCGAGAACCAGAGCTTCCGCTTCACGTACAACCGCGCCTTCTCGACGCCGACGACGCTCAACTTCTTCCTCGACATCTCGGGCGGGTTCGCCCCCGATCCGTTGGGCGGACTGGGCTACCGCCTGCGTGCCCAGGGACCCAACAAGGGGTTCAGCTTCCGCAACCCCGACGGATCGCTGACGGGCATGCGCTCGCCGTTCAACCCGGCGAGCACCGGCGGGCCCGCGCAGTTGCTGCCGGCCGACGTGAGCGTGATGTGGCAGCTCGCCGTGGGCGTGCTGCAGGCGCA
Source organism: Gemmatimonadota bacterium (assembly GCA_003695865.1). Classification (GTDB taxonomy): domain Bacteria; phylum Gemmatimonadota; class Gemmatimonadetes; order Longimicrobiales; family Gaopeijiaceae; genus J028. Next base: position 2,923 of record RFGQ01000335.1, read on the forward strand.
GGGGCAGATCGACGCCGCCACGGCCGCGTTGCTCGGCAGCCTCACGCCCACCGCGGCCGACATCGGCATCAACGTGCTCGATCCGGGCTCGGGTGCGGTGACCCCGCTGCCGCTCGCCACGATCCCCGATGTCGAGAAGCTCAAGGAGAGCACAACGACCACGTTCGAACTCGGCTACCAGGGGGTGATCGGAAACCGGGTACAGCTCGCGGCCGACGTGTGGTACATGAAGCGCGAGGACTTCATCTCGCCGCTCGTGGTGCGGACGCCGCTCCTCCTGTTGAACGCCACGCCGGCGGCGGGTCCCGACATCGGGTCGTATCTGGTGCCGCGCCTGATGGCGGCCGGCATGCCGCAGCCCGTGGCCGAAGCCACCGCCGCGCAGCTCGCTGCGGGCATCGGTCAGATCCCGCTCGGCGTGGTCTCGTCGGCCGACGTCGACGCCTCGGCCGCAGACATCCTGGTGACCTACGTCAATGCGGGCACGGTCGACCTCTGGGGCGGCGACCTCGCGCTGACCGCGTTCCTCAACGACCGCTGGAGCGTGAACGGGTCGGCCTCGTTCACGACCGAGAACTACTTCGCCGACGCGGTGGCGGCGCAGCGCTTCGGACTCGAGGAGAAGGTCGAGAACGGCGTGGCACCGATCGCGCTCAACGCCCCCAAGAGCAAGTTCACGCTGGGGCTCGCCTACCGGGATCCCCGGGCCGGATTCAACGCCGAAGCGCGCTTCCGCTTCACGGGCGAGTTCCCGGCCGAGTCCGCCGGGTTCGTGGGCACGGCGTGCGTCACCGGTGGGCAGGGCGGCGTGTTCGAAGAGGACTGCGTCGACAGCGCTTCGCTGCTCGACCTCACGCTCGGCTACCGGGTGCCCAACACGAGCGCTACGATCCAGGTGAGCGTCAACAACGTCTTCGACGACGGCTACCGGAGCTTCGTGGGCGTTCCCGAGATCGGGCGCTTCGCGATGGTCAAGGTCAAGTACGACCTGTTCTGAGCCTGCGAGGCGCCCGTTCGGCCACCGGCCGCAAC
>RFGQ01000336.1 GCA_003695865.1 Gemmatimonadota bacterium
CGGGTGGGGCGGCGCCGTCGCGAGACCTCTAACCCGTTGATATAGAACAAGATGAAGGATCACGGGTGCTGCCTCCGTCCTTGACCGCTCAGGGGGGCGCCTCTAGCTTTCGGCCGCCGTCGCGGGACGGCACCACGACCGGGTGGCGCCGTCGTCCGGGGGCGAACGCCCGGCCCGCGGCGGGGTATGAAAACCGGTCCGGAAAACGACGACACGCAGGAACCGTAGGGAGTCGACCATGCTTCTGTCCCTCACGCCGCAGGCGGCCGAGAAGGTGCAGAGCTTCATCGCAGAACACGGGGGCCAGGAGGGTGCCGGCCTCCGCGTGGCCGTACTGCCCGGAGGGTGCTCCGGCTTCCAGTACGGCCTCAACATCGAGGACGGGCCCGAGGAGGACGACGAGGTCTTCGACGAGCGGGGCATCCGCATCTTCGTCGACCCGTTTTCGGCTCAGTATCTCGAGGGGACCGAGATCGATTACGTGACGGGCATGATGGGGTCCGGGTTCACGTTCCGGAATCCCAACGCCTCCGGCGGCTGCGGCTGCGGAAGCTCCTTCACGGTATAGGGGAGCCCCGTACCCGTCGATCCTCCGGATGGGGCCCGAAGGCGGACGCCTGCGGGCCCTCGTCATCCCGGGACGAACGAGGTTGACCGATGCCAGCAGCTCTCGAGCCGCTGCCGACGACACTCGACTACGCCGCGCTCGACGCGGAAGCGCTCAAGGAGCGCATCCTGCGCCGCAAGGCGGAGCTCAACGCCGTCATCCTCGGCCACAACTACCAGCGTATCGAGATCCAGGAAGTCAGCGACTACCTGGGAGACTCGCTGGGGCTGTCGCAGGAGGCGGCGGCCACCGACGCCGACGTCATCGTCTTCTGCGGCGTCCACTTCATGGCCGAGACGGCGAAGGTCCTCTCACCCGAGAAGACCGTCCTCATGCCCGACCTGCGAGCCGGGTGCCCCATGGCCGATTTCGTCACCGGAGAGGCGCTGCGCCGGCTCAAGGAGCAGCATCCCGATGCCGCGGTCGTCGCTTACGTCAACTCCACCGCCGAGGTCAAGGCACTCTCCGACATCTGCTGCACCTCGTCGAACGCGGTCGAGGTCGTGGAGTCGATTCCCAGGGACCGGCCCATCATCTTCGTGCCCGACCGCAACCTGGCGCGCTACGTCGAGGAGCGGACCGGCCGCGACAACATCATCGCCTGGGACGGCTACTGCTACGTGCACGACGACCTGGTGCTCGACGAGTTGGCGCGTGCGCGGGCCGCGCATCCCGAAGCCCGGGTGGTCGTGCACCCCGAGGCCCGCAAGGACCTGCTCGACGAGGCCGACTTCGTGACGTCGACCTCAGGCATGGTGCGGCTCGCCGAGGAACACGACGCGCTCATCATCGGCACCGAGCGCGGGCTCGTCGACCGGCTCAAGCAGCGTTTCCCCCACAAGACGCTGATTCCGCTGTCGGGCGCGGCCATCTGCGGGAACATGAAGATGAACACGCTGGCCAAGCTCGCCTGGTGCCTGGACCACGAGGAGCACCGGGTCGAGCTGGACGAAGAGGTGCGGGCGGGCGCCGAACGGGCGCTCAGGGCCATGCTCGAGCTCTCGGGGGGCTGGCGCTCCGCCACCGAAGAGGAAGAGGCGCTCGAGCTCGCGGGGGTGCGGCCGCGGGGCTGCGGCTGCGCCTGAGGCCGGGGGAGATGCGGACGCCGTGACCCTGACGATCGAGGCGTTCGCCGGGGGCGCCTTCGCTGAGAACACCTACCTGCTGGGCCGCGAGGACCGGGGCGAGGCGGTCGTGGTCGATCCCGGAGCGGCCGCCGAGCAGGCACTGCGGAGCGCGCGCGAGCGGGGGCTCGAAGTGCGCGCGATCCTCCTCACCCACGCGCACCTGGACCACGTGGAGGGCATCCCCGCCGTGCGCGCCGCCTTCCCCGACGCGCCGATCCATCTCCATCCCGGAGACCTGGTGCTGTACGACGCCGTGCAGGCCCAGGCGGCGGCCTTCGGCATGCAGGCGCCGCGGCTCCCCCCGATCGATGCCGAGCTCGAACACGGCCGGAGGCTGCGCCTGCTCGACCTCGACATCGACGTGCGCTTCACGCCCGGGCACGCGCCCGGCCACGTGCTGTTCCACCTGCCGGGGCACGGCGTGGCGCTGGTGGGCGACGTCGTGTTTGCAGGATCGGTCGGCCGCACCGATCTTCCCGGCGGCGACTGGCGAACCCTCTTCGAATCGATCCGCGCACACGTGCTGACCCTGCCCGACGAGACCCGGCTTCTCACCGGTCACGGACCCGAAACGACGGTGGGCCACGAGCGCCGCAGCAACCCCTTCCTGGTACCGCACTACGGAGGCGAGCTGGCGTGAGCGCGACGCTCCCCGTAGCCGTCTTCGCGTCGGGCGGGGGGACGAACCTTCAGGCGCTGCTCGACTACGAGGCGCGCGGCGCACGCTACCGGGTGGTCCTGGTCGTCTCGGACCGGGCCGATGCGGGCGCGCTGGAGCGCGCCCGGTCTGCGGGCCGGGCCGCGGTTCACGTGCCCGTGCGGGAGCGCGACGCGTCCGACGTGGCCCGAGACACGCTGCGTGCGCTCGAGACGCACGGGGTCCAGGCGGTCTTCCTCGCGGGATACCTGCGCCTCGTGCCCGCCGAGGTCGTCGAGGCCTTTCCGGGCCGTATGCTCAACGTCCATCCGGCGCTGCTGCCCGCGTTCGGCGGCCAGGGGATGTACGGGCGTCGGGTGCACGAGGCCGTGGTGGCGGCCGGCGCCCGCGTGAGCGGCGTCACCGTGCACTTCGTCGACGAGCACTACGACACGGGCCGTATCTTCGCGCAGTGGCCGGTGCCGGTGCGGCCCGACGACGACGCCGAGCGCCTCGCGGCGCGGGTGCTCGCCGTCGAGCACCGGCTCTATCCCGCCGCCGCCGACCACCTCGCCGCCGCGCTGCTTCGCGGCGAACCTCCGCGGCCGTTCACGCCTGCGGGCGACTTCTTCACCCTCGGGGCGGATCCGCCCCGCTTCACGCCGACCCGGGACCCTTGAGTCGAACCTCGATCATGAAGCCACGCGCTCTCCTCTCCGTCTACGACAAGACCGGCATCACCGATTTCGCGTCCGCGCTCGCGGCGCTCGGATGGGAACTCGTCTCCACCGGCGGGACGGCCCGCGCCCTGCGTTCGGCGGGGCTCGACGTCCTCGACGTGTCGGAGGTGACCGGACACCCCGAGATGATGGACGGGCGGGTGAAGACGCTGCACCCGGCGGTGCACGCGGGGCTGCTCGCCCGGCGGGACCGGCCCGACGACCTCGAGGCCCTCGAGGGGCAGGGGTACCGCACGATCGACCTGGTCGCGGTCAACCTCTACCCGTTCCGCGAGACGGTCGCGCGGCCCGGCGTGACCCCGGCCGAGGCGGTCGAGCAGATCGACATCGGCGGCCCCACCATGATCCGCTCCGCCGCCAAGAACCACGCCGACGTGTGGGTGGTGGTCGATCCCGCGGACTACGGGGCCGTGCTGGAGGCGTTGCGGGGTGGGGAAGCGGCGACCGCGGCCGCGCTTCGCCGGCGCCTTGCCGCGAAGGTCTTCGAGCACGTCAGCGCCTACGACGCGGCGATTGCCGACTACCTGGGAGGGCTCGAGGACGGGCGGGGCGCGGGTCCGGAGGCCCTGGGCGGCGAGCTCGACCGTGAGGAGGGCGACGCCGCCGGCGAGGGGGAGGCCATCCCCGAGCGACTCACGCTGAGCCTCGTGCGCCGACAGGCGCTCCGCTACGGAGAGAACCCGGGCCAGGCCGCCGGCTTCTACGCTCCGGAGGGCTCGTCCGAAGGTCTTGCAGGACTTGAACAAAAGCATGGCAAAGAATTGTCATATAATAACCTACTGGATGTGGACGGAGCCCTGCTCAGCCTCGCGCCCTTCGCGTTCTCTCCCCGGGCGGCGGTGTGCATCGTCAAGCATACCACACCGTGCGGTCTGGCCGTCGGCGACACGCTACTCGAGGCCTACCGTCGCGCGCTGGCGACCGATCCCACCAGCGCCTTCGGATCGGTGATCGCCGTGAACCGAACGCTCGACGGCGCGACGGCCGAGGCCATGTCGAGCCTGTTCATCGAGTGCATCGTGGCGCCTGGCTTCGAGCCCGGCGCGCTCGAGGTGCTCACGCGCAAGAAGAACCTGCGGCTGCTCGTGACGCCGGGGGTGGACGAGCCGGTGCCCGGCGAGCCCTCGGCCGACGACGCCTGGTGGGCCGCGGCGGAGGCCGACACGCGGGCCGCCGCCCGCTTTCTCGCGGCGCACAACCGCCGCCCCCACGCGCGCGTGGCGCGGGGCGTCTACGGGGGCGTGCTCGTGCAGACGCCGCCGGCGCCGCCCTTCTACGGCTCCGGCCGGGCCGATTGGCGCGTGGCGACGGCCCGCGAGCCCGACGCGCGCGAGTGGGACGATCTGCGCTTCGCCTGGGCGGCGGTCTTCGGGATCAAGTCCAACGCCATCCTGCTGGCCCGGGACGGCGCCACCGTGGGCATCGGGGCGGGGCAGATGAGCCGGGTCGACGCTTCGCGGATCGCCGTCATGAAGGCGGCCGACGCGGGGCTTTCGGTGGAGGGCGCGGTGCTGGCCTCGGACGCCTTCTTCCCCTTCCGCGACGGCGTCGACGCCGCCGCCGAGGCCGGCGTGAGAGCGATCGTGCAGCCCGGGGGCTCGATCCGAGACGAAGAGGTGATCGCGGCGGCCGACGAGCACGGCATCGCCATGGTCTTCACAAGACAGCGCCTCTTCCGGCACTGAGCCGACCCGACTCCCTGCAGCGCGCGCCCGTTGAGGTCGCCCCGCCGGGGCGGCATCTTCCAGGCGTTGGAGGGGTGGCAGAGCGGTTCAATGCACCGGTCTTGAAAACCGGCGGGCGAAAGCCCTCGTGGGTTCGAATCCCACCCCCTCCGTTCGTGGTCGCGCGGGCCAGCGCGCCTCGTCAGGCTCGGGTGAGCGGTCTCGACCGTACGGGTCCGGCGCCGGGGGTGGGCTGCGAACCCACCCGCTCGGCGTGCGAGGCACGCCGCGCGGTCGGGGGTGCGCGCCGCGCGGCCCCTTTCGGGGCCTCCGGCGCGGCGCGGGCGGCAGGCGCC
>RFGQ01000337.1 GCA_003695865.1 Gemmatimonadota bacterium
GCCTTCCAGGATCGGTACGCCGGCAGCGAAGAAGAAGCGGTTGATGTCGGGCGAGAGCGGGGCTCCTCCCGAGACGAAGTAGCGCAGTCGACCCCCCATCGCCGCGCGGATCTTGCGGAAGACGAGCGCATCGGCCAGTCGGTGAGCGAGCCGCGTCACGAGCGAGGGACGGCGGCCCGCCAGCACTTCGTTGGCCCAGGCCATGCCGACCTCACGCGCCCACTGGACGAGCGCACGCTTCACGCCCTCCGCCTCCATGACGGCGTTGTAGACCTTCTCGAAAAGCCGCGGAACGGAGACGACGATCGTCGGGCACACGACCTTCATGTCGTCGGCCACGGTGTGGATCGAGCGCGCGTAGGCGATCGTGGTGCCCGAGCAGAACGTCAGGTAGTCGACCATGCGCTGGAGCACGTGCGACAGGGGCAGGAACGAGAGCGTGAGGTCTTCGCGCGAGAAGGGCAGCACCCGCGAGCACGCCACCACATTGGAGTAGACGTTGTTGTGCGACAGCATCACGCCCTTGGGGTCGCCCGTGGTGCCCGAGGTATAGATGAGCGTGGCGAGGTCGTCGGGCCGTGCGGCGCGCACCTCTTCCTCGAAGAGACCTTCGGGCGCCGCGTCCATCGTGCGGCGTCCTTCGTCGAGAAAGTCGGCGAACGAGCGGACGCCCTCGGGCAGGCCGCCGGCGGGCGGATCGAAGATCACGATCGGCAGCGCGCGGCCCAGTTCGGCCGCGGCCTCGCGCACGCGCTCCATCTCTTCGGGCGACGCCACGAAGATCATGCGGGCGCCCGAGTGCTCGAGGATGTAGGCGATCTGCGGAGCCGTGAGCGTGTTGTAGACGGGCACGTCGACCACGCCCGCACACAGCGCCCCGTAGTCGGTGACCGCCCATTCCACCCGGTTGGGCGCGAGCAGCGCGATGCGGTCGCCCCGCTCGAGGCCGCCTGCCTTCAGCCCTCCGACCACGGCGCGCACGCGCTCCGCCACTTCTCGATAGCTCACGTCCGCCAGCGTGGGCTCCGGAGCCGGGAAGTACCGGAAGGCCACTCGGTCGCCGCACCGTTCGACGGTGTCGAGGAACATCTGCGACAGCGTGCCGCGCGGCAGCTCGGCGGGATTCGACGTGTAGTCCAACGAACCCATTCCGTCTCCCGGATCGGTGTGGCCTGACGGAGAGCCCGGCGCTAGGCGCCGGCGAGCTCGATCGCGACCTCGAGGTCGGGGTCGAGGGTGTGCAACACGCTGCAGTAGGTCTCGCGCGACAGTGCGAGCGCCCGCTCCACCTTGCTCGCATGCTCGGGCGCGGGACCGTCGACTTCGAACACCAGCCGGATCGACGTATAGCGGCGCGGGGGCGACGCCGCGCGAGCCCCGCTCACGCGCACCGCGAGCCCGGCGAGCGGCACGCGGCCCTTCTCGAGGATCACGCGCACGTCCGCAGCCATGCAGCCTGCCAGCGCGAGCAGGAGCGTGTCCATGGGCGAGGGGCCGAGGTGCGAGTCCCCATCGATCGTCACGGACGGGACGCCGTCGGGGCCGCCCTCGAAGAGCAGCCCCTCTCCTTTCCAGCGCAGCGTGACCTGCTTGCGGTCAGAAGAGCTCATCCTGTCCGCCAGCCGGAGGGTGAGGAGGCGGAGCGGCCTCGTGGGCCTCGCCGGTGAGTCGGGCCAGGGTGCGGCGCGCGTGCTCCACGTGCTCGCCCGCGTCGGGCGTGTTGGGAGCGTGACGCAGGAACGCCTGCAGGTGGGGGATCGCCTCGGCCTCGTGGCCCGAGCGGACCAGCAGGAACGCGATCCCGTAGTGCGCCCCGGCGGCGTCGGGCGTCTTCTGCAGGACGTGGCGATAGGTCTTGGCGGCCTCCTCGGTCATGCCGATGCGCGTGTAGGCGATGGCGATCTGCTGGAGCACCACCGGATCGCCCGGAGACTCCTTGAGCGCGAGCCGGAAGGATGTGAGCGCCTCGTGGAACTTCCCCTCGGCGAGAAGGGCGAGACCCTCCTCGTAGTAGTCGACGCGACCGGTGTCGCCGTCTTCACCGAAGAGCTTCTTCCACCACGCCATGGGCTGAGCCCTGCACCTGGGAATCGGAGCGTTTCGGTCGCAAGCCGCGGCGCCGAAGGGTCTTAACGAACCTGCTCGACAAGCTAGGAGCGGCGCACGGCCACCGCCACCCCGGATTCGTCGAGCAGCGGCTCCAGTCCGGCCTCGCGGAGCCGCTCGAGCGTACCGGCAGGCGCGTCCACCACCACCACGCGCGCGAGGGGAGCGACCACCCGCACGGCCTCGTCGAGCCAGTCGGCGGCCTCGTCGCCCCGCAGGGCCACGCCGCGCATCGAGCGGCTGAAGAGCGGAAGGCGGGCCCGCACGGCCAAGCGGCTCACGCCGGGCGTCTCGGCCCACGCCCGCGCGTCGGCCGAAGCGGCGAGCACCTCCACGTCGGGCACGCGCTCCGCGAGGCCGGCGGCCAGGCGGGCCGGCGCCCCGATCAGCAGCAGCTCGCCCGGGCCCTCGGCGACGCCCAGCAGCGCGGCGAGGCGCTCGGCCTCTTCGGGGTCGGCGACCGGGTCGGCGGCTTGCGCGGCTGGGGGCGCCGCCGCCGCCTCGTCCCCAAGCGGGCCGCGGGGCGGCGGGCGCAGGTCGGCGAAGCCCTCGCGCACCGGAAAGCGGTCGCGGCAGTTGGCGCACCCCAGGTCGCCCTCCAGCACGCGCCGCTCGTCCATGCGGTGCGCCAGCAGGATGAGCCCGAACTGCGGCCCGCAGCGGGGGCAGGCCAGACGGTCGGTGAGCAGCAGGTGCACGCTCAGCCCCCGCGCTCGATCACCATGTGGGGCACCTGCACGTTCGCCGGGCGCGTGCACAGCCACAGGACGGCGTCGGCCACGTCGTCGGCGCGGAGCATGTCGGCGCGGTCGGGAAGGTGCGGGTCGGCGTCGGGGTCGAGCGGATCCCACAGGGGCGTGTCGGTCGCCGCGGGCTCCAGCAGGGTCGCGCGCACCCCGCTGCCGCGCAGCTCCTCGACCAGCACCTCGTGGAAGCCCCGCAGCCCGTACTTGCTGGCCGAGTAAGCGCTGTTGCCCGGGAAGGCGCGATGGCTCGCCACCGACCCCACGTTCACGATCAGCCCCGAACGGCGCTCCAGCATGCGCGGCAGCAATGCCCGCACGAGCGCGTAGGGGGCGCGCAGGTTCACGGCCCAGGTGCGGTCGAGCGTGTCGAGATCGGTCTCGTGGCAGGCCGCGATGTGGAACACGCCCGCGGCGTTGACCAGCACGTCGGGCGCCTCGCCGGCGTCGGCGAGCAGGGCCGCCAGGGCGGCGTCACGCCCGGCGTCGTCGGTGAGGTCGGCCACCAGAGCCCGGGCGCCC
>RFGQ01000338.1 GCA_003695865.1 Gemmatimonadota bacterium
CAGGTCGGGCAGGTAGAGGCCCGCGCGCAGCTTGCGACCGCTGCCCGCCAACGCCGCCCGTCCCTCGCGCACCGACGCGCCGATCCAGGGCAGGCCCTCCAGGTAGAAGCCGTGGTAGAGCATCGGGAAGAAGCCGTCGAGGGGCCATTCGTCCCAGGCCTGCCGCACCAGCGCGCGGGCCAGAGACGGGGTCGGGAAAACCGCCGCGGTGATCGGCTTGTGCTCCGCGTGGGCGCGCTCCGCGAGTTCACGCACCAGGCGCGTCACGCTGTCCCAGCGGAAACGCACCCACGCCTCGACGGAGGGTGGATCTTCCAGTTCGAGCGGGTCCGTTCCGTACTCCGCGGCGAACGCGGGGCGGCACACGTCGCAGTAGCAGTAGTCGAACTCGGGCATCTCGTGGTCCTGCACCAGGCCGTACTTCTCCCAGAGCCCCCGCGGCAGGATCACGTCGCAGTGGCGGATGTAGTCCAGGTGCACGCCGTCGACGGCGGGATCCTCGGCCACGCGCTGGATCTGCTCGCCGATGTAAGCGCGCACGGGGTCGCGGGTCGGACACACCCAGCGGTAGTACCCGACGTAAGGCGGATCTGTGAGCGACGAGCGGCCCAGTCGGTTCACCGTGAACCACTCGGGATGGTGCTCCTGCGCCCACGCGTCACCGTTCCGGTTGAGGATCCACAGCCAGCGGTGGAACGCCAGGCCCTCGGCGCGGGCGGCGTCGGAGAGCAGGTCCGTATCGCCTCCCGAAACCAGTACCGCCGCGACCCCCGCCCCGCGCAGGCGCGCGAAGTAGCGCCGCCAGGCGCGCGCGTCGCGGTCGCGGTCGCCGTGGACCCAGGTCCACACGTCGAAGGCCCGCCCGCGCACCGGGCGCTCGCACCCCGGCGCGAGGCCGGCGCTCAGCAGACCCGCGCCCAGCGCCCCACGCCCGAGCGTTTCGATGAACCTGCGTCGTCTCACGGCCGCCTCCGGAAGGTTACGAAGCCCCAGTGCTCGGGCAGGTGCATGTCGATCACGCCCTGCGGCGCCCATACCCAGTTGTGCTCGGGATGGCGGTTCTCGGGCGTGGGCTCGGCCGCCTTGCGGTAGGCGCCCTCCACGACCGCGAGCGGCCAGTCGACGCGTGAGAAGTTCACGCGCCACACGTCGCCGTCGCGCGGCGCCAGGCCGGGGCCGGGCATCACGCCTGCCGAGGTCTCTGCGCCCGCGCCCGTGGGCACAGGGACGCTGTCGGGCGGCACGAGGTCGCGCCACGGGATGGCGATCTCCACCCACCAGCCCCGGTCCCGGTCGGCCGGGTCGTTGGGCGTGCCCTCGAGGCGCACGGCGGAACGCAGGCCCGGCATGTTCCACTCGATGTACGCCCGCCCGCCGCGAGAATAGGGTCGATCGAGGAACAGGTCGAACTCGGTTCCGAGCACGTTGATCTCGAGCTCGTAGTAGGCCAGGCCATCCCCGTCCGGATCGAGGAATACCTCGAAGTCGTCGTCCCGATAGATGATTGCGTCGCGCTCGACCAGGGTGCCCCACAGGTGCGGCTCGGCCAGCCACGCGCCCACATAGAAGTGCGTATCGTCCCAGAGCATGCGCGCGACCGTCTCGTGGGCAGGGGCGGGGTGGCCCTCGCCACGAATGTCGACGAACGGGGCGGTCCAGGGCGCGGCCGCCCACACCTCCTCTTCGAGCACGCCGTCGAGAACGGGGGCCCGCGGCGTCCACACGGCCGTATAGGCCGGCGGCGTGCGCTCGCCCCCGGCGGCCTGAGAGGCCGCCACGGCGGGCGCCCCCACCGTAGCGCCCAGGCCGGCCAGCAGCGCGGCCGTCCCGGCCCACGAGGCCGCGGTGGCCACGTGGGTGCACCGGCCGGCCACGCCCGCCCGGCGGGCGCGCGCGCCGCCGACAGGCCCGCTCCACCCCGCGCGTGCGCTCCCGCTC
>RFGQ01000339.1 GCA_003695865.1 Gemmatimonadota bacterium
CGCAGAGCTGCAGCGCGGTGGCGCCCACTACATCGCCGGCGAGAAGATGCGGGCCGGCAAGAAGGACGTCGAGGAGGCGCTCTCGCGGGCCGGGCGCTTCAAGACCGTGGCGGACAACCTCCAGGCCAAGGAGGTCGTCGTCGGCGAAGGGGAGCGTCGCAAGCGCTACATCGTCGTCCGCAACCCCGCACAGCAGCAGCGGGACCGCCTGGAGCGACAGCGCGTCCTCGAGCGCCTCGACGAGCAGCTGGCTGCCCTGCCCGAGGACGCCGACGAGCACACCAAGGCCGTCTGCAAGCTGGTCAGCCACCCCACCTTCGGCCGCTACCTGCGGATGACGGCGAAGGGGCGGCCCAAGCTGGACAAGGCCAAGGTCCGCGCCGAGGAGCGTCTGGACGGCAAGTACCTGCTGCTGACCAGCGACGACACCCTGAGCAGCGGCGATGTCGCCCAGGGCTACAAGCAGCTGCTCGAGATCGAGCGCGCCTGGCGCTGCTTGAAGAGCGAGCTGGACATCCGGCCGATGTACCACCGGTTGGACCAGCGCATCCGCGCACACGTGCTGCTGTGCTGGTTGGCGCTCCTGCTGATCCGCGTCGCTGAGGTCCGCACCGGCGAGACGTGGCTCACGGTGCGCCGATCGCTCGATCGCATCCACCGCGGGGAGTTCCGCACGCCGCATGGCCGCGTGCTCCAGCGGACCGAGCTGAGGCCGAACCAGCGCGCATTGTTCTCGGCCTGCGACGTGAAGCCCCCGGCAAAGTACGAGGCCATCGAGCCAGTGTAGCAGCGAATTCTCGACTATCGTGGGCGCGACACACACGACCCTGAGCGGGGCTCGAACCGTAGTCACACGGGCATGGAGCCCGAGTTCGCCGGCGAGCGCGTGATGTTCGGCGTTCTCGGCGAATCCGTGTCACTACGACTGCGGAAGACGGGAAGACCCTCACCGCGCAGTGGTACCGGGTCTGCCACACCCGAGAGCTGCGGGTGGTCATCGTCCGGGTCACGAC
>RFGQ01000035.1 GCA_003695865.1 Gemmatimonadota bacterium
CGTCTTGCGGCGCTCGTCCAGGCGGCGGAGCACCGGCTTCCCTTTGCGGTCCGGCCGCCAGATCGCCAGGGCCTCGGCTTCGAGCGCCTTCGCCGCGTCGCGCGCCGGCACCAGGTCGCCCGCACCGAAGCCCGTGAGTAGGCGGTCCTGAATACGGGCCCAGGTTTCGGACTCGAGCTCGGCGAGTTCGACGAGGGTGAGCGCGAACGCCTGCTCGAAGATGCGTTGGGGCACGTGCGCGGCCAGGGGGAGCGGCCGGTTCGCGAGATCCTCGGCCTCGTCACCGTAGGACCAGCGGCCCCGGGGCGACGAGAGCAGGCGCCGATGGATCGAAGAGCACTCACCCGAAGCGCTCGCGACCGTGGCCGCGACCTCGGCGGTACGGCCCGACCAGGGCGCGTCGGGATTCGCATCCCGGGAGGCGGGGTGGAAGCCGTACAGCAGGGTTCGCAGCGCCCGAAACAAGGTGCTCTTGCCCGCCTCGTTGGGGCCGTACACGACCACGAGGGGCCCGAGCGGCTCGGGGCCGGTGTCGACGTCGCCGAGACCGCCGAATGCGTCGATGCGCAGTCGCACGAACCTCACGGCCGATTCCGCTCGTCTCGCTGCAGGAGCCGGGCGGCCAGTTCGCGCTCGGCGTCGACCAGCATGGCGCGCAGGTCCGCCTCGTCCCTGGCGGCGACGAAGTCGTCGCCGGCGAACGAGGGAAGCGGCGCGCGTCCCTCGCGCGCGGCGGCAACGTAGCGCAACAGCTCGCCCAGCAGGTCTTCGCGCGAGCGGTGAGTCTCTACATCGACGGGCCGCCCCACCCGATCGGCTTCGACCGTCACGTCGAGCACGCCCAGGCGCGCGTGCAATTCGTCCGTGAGGGCCTCGACGCTCTCCTCTTCCGCCAGGTCTCGCCAGAGCGGCGTGGCGCCCTGCAGCCGTACCCGCACGATCCACTCGCGGGCGGACCCGGGCTCCGATTCCTCGATGCGGCGGGTCCAGGCCCGCTGCACCTCTTCGATCAGGCCGTCGAGCGATGCGACCTCGTCGAGGCCGTCCACGTGGAGGTCCTCCCAGAGGACCGGGCCGAGCGGCACGAAGCGGACGTCGGGATCCTCTCCGGATCGCAGGTCGACCAGAAGCGCGCCCCGCTCGCCGGTCTCTCGCGGTGTGCGACCCTGCGGGTTGCCTGCATACCAGACGCGCGGGTGCAGGCGTTGCCGCGTGTGGACATGTCCGAGGGCCCAGTAGGCGTGCCCGCTGGTGACCAGGCGCGGGAGCTCGCTGGGCGCATAGGGCTCGTGCTCGTCCTCTCCGCGACTGCTGCGCACCTGCGTGTGGAGCACGGCCACTTCGGGTACGCCGGATGCGGGCGTCGGGAAGAGTGCCGACAGGTCCCGGGTCTCGCCGGCGGTCTCGTGGCCGACCGCGACGATGCGGCCCACCCTAGCGCCGTCCTCGCCGCACACATCGAGCGAGACCGGGCGGGCCTGGCCGGCCACCACGACGTTCTCGGGCCAGGGCAGAAGGGCCGACCGGCGGCTCCCCGAGCCCGGGTCGTGGTTGCCCGTGGCGTAGACCACGGGGATCGAAGCCTGGCCCAGCCGCGCGAGCTGCTCCAGCAGGAAGCGCTCGGTGCGCAGCGACAGCCGCTCGGAATCGAACAGGTCTCCTGCGATCACCACGGCGTGGACCCGCTCTGCCAGGGCGGTGTCCACGAGCCGGGCGAACGCCTGGCGCGCGGCGTCGCGCAGCCGTGTGCGTACGCGTGGCGCGCGCGACGCGAAGGCCGTGTCGAGGTGGATGTCGGCCGCGTGAAGGAAACGCATGCCGCAAAGTAGGCGCCCGCTGCGGGCGGTCCAGGGCCCGGCCGTCCGTTAAGGCCCCCGCACGAGTGAGCCGATACTGGCCGAAACGAAGTGTTACGCGGTGCGGGCCGTCCTTCAGCGGCGATCGGCGTCCGCAGAAACCCGGAGACGAACGTCGTGGAACGCTTGAGGGCTGGAAGCCCCGCCTTTACCTTCTCCAGCACCGAAGAAGAGGGGACCGATCAGACCCCCGATTCTCTCCACGCGTCGCGACGCAAGAGCGAGCAGGCGAAGCCTGACCTTCCCATGAGCGACACCACAGAAGCGGCGGTCCGCCTGCTTCGAGAGACCTCCCCGACCATCGACGCCGTGTGCCGCCAACTGGAGCGGCAGGTCGATCCCGACGAAGCCGAGCTCGTCAGCGCTTTCGCCGAGATCTTCTTTTCGCGGGCGCGTCCCGAGCTGCTCCATGCGCGCAGCTCCGACGCGCTCGCTCACATGGCGCTCGGCGCGTTCCGCTTCCTTCAGCAGAGCCGACCGGACCGGGTCGACGTCCAGGTGATCAACCCCGACATCGACAACGAGGGGTGGTACGCGCCGGTCACCGTGCTGCGCACCAACATCTCCGAGCGGCCGTTCATCGTCGACACGATCCGCGAGTTCCTCCACAGCCAGGACCTCGCGATCGAGCACATCATCTACCCGGTGCTGCACGTCGAGCGGGCCGAGGACGGAACGGTCGTCGCCGTGCGTCCGTCCCGCGACGGAGAGCGACGGGAGTCGCTCGTGCACTGCGAGGTGCCGCGGGTCACCGACCAGGGCACGCTCGACTTCCTGCACGACCAGGTCGCGGAGCGCCTGCAGGACGTGGTGCGCGCCACCGACGACTTCCACCCGATGGTGGACGCGGTCAACAACACCGTGGCCGAGCTGGCCGAGCGGGCGCAGGACCTGGCCGACCGTAGGGAAGAGATCCGCGAGGTGCAGGAGTTCCTGCGCTGGCTGCGGGACGGCGCCTTCGTGTTCCTCGGCTACCGGGGCTACGACATCGTCGGCGAGGGCGACGAGAGGGCGATCGTGGTCGAGCCCGGATCGGGTCTCGGCGTGCTGCGCAACGAGGCGGAATCGCAGTTCGCGGAGCCGGTGCCGCTGTCGAGCATGGACCCCAGCCTGCGGCAGCTGGTGGAGGGCGGGCCGCTCCTGATCATCTCGAAGACCAACGCGACGTCGACGGTCCATCGCATGGCGCGCATGGACTACATCGGCGTGAAGAAGCTCGATCGCGACGGCAACGTCGTCGGCGAACACCGCTTCATCGGCCTGTTCACCTCCAAGGCCTACGCCGAGCCGGCCGAGTCGATCCCGATCCTGCGTCGCAAGCTTCAGCAGATCCTCGAAAGCGCAGGGGTGGGCGAGGGGTCGCACGACTACAAAGAGATCTACACGATCTTCAACTCGCTCCCGAAACAGGAACTCTTCCTGACCTCGGCCGAAGAGATCGCGGCCGACGTCCAGCTCGTGCTCACCTCGTACAACACCGAGGGCGTGCGCGCGACGGTGCGGGAGGACCCGCTCCACCGGGGGGTGTCCCTGATGGTCATCCTTCCCAGGGAGAAGTTCTCGGGGGAGGTGCGCAAGGCCATCGAAGAGGCACTGGTGCGCCGCTTCCATGCCGAGGTGCTCAACTATCACCTGGCGCTGGGTGAGGGCGACCAGGCGCGGCTGCATTTCTACCTGGCCGTCGATCCCCAGCGGAAGGAGCTCCTGCAGGCGTCGGAGGTTGAGGCGGTCGTGCGCGAGCTCACGCGATCGTGGGCCGACGAGGTGCAGAGGGGGCTCGACCGAGTGCGGCCGCCGGACGAGGCGCGGCGCCTGGCGCGCTCCTACAACGAGGCGGTCAGCGCGGAATACCGGGCGGCGACCCGCCCCGAGGTCGCCGTGCTCGACATCCTCGAGCTCGAGGCCATGGCTGCCGACGGACGCTCGGTGGCCATTTCGTTTGCCACCTCGGAGCCGGGTGCGGGCGCGCTCGCCGAGGGCGAGACCGCCACGGTGCTGAAGCTCTACCTACGTGGCGAGCGCCTGATCCTGTCGGACTTCATGCCGATCCTGGAGAACGCCGGCCTGCGCGTGATCGCGGTGAGCCCGTTCGAGATCGGTGCGCGGGACGGTAGCCCCGACGCGGTGATCTATTCGTTCCTGGTACAGGACTCGCACGGGCGCCCGCTCGAGATCGACGAGACCGGCACGCTGCTTTCACAGACCATCCTCGCCGTGCGCGCGGGCGACGTCACGAACGACGCGCTCAACGCGCTCGTGCTCGAAGCCGGGCTCGCGTGGCGCGAGGTCGACGTATTGAGGGCCTACGCGTCTTATGCCTTCCAGCTCGGGCTCGTGCCCAGTCGCCTGGCGCTGCCGAACGCGCTCCGGGCTTATCCGAACATCGCCCGTGTGCTCTTCGATCTGTTCCGGGCCAAGTTCGATCCCGAGGGGCCGGCGTCCGACGAGCGTGAGCGCGCCGTGGCCGAGATCCGGCGCTTCCTGGACGAATTGCTGGGCGGCGTGACGTCGCTCGCCGACGATCGGGCGCTTCGCCGCCTGATCCTTCTGGTCGAGGCGACGGTGCGCACGAACTACTACCGCAACGGAGGCCGATCGCCCACGCGGCGGTCGGGCGGCGTACCCTACGTCTCGTTCAAGTTCGCGTGCAAGAAGCTGCGCGAGGTGGTGCGCACGCGGCTGCTCTACGAGGTGTGGGTACGGTCGTCGCGCATGGAAGGGGTGCACCTGCGCGGCGCGAAGGTGGCGCGCGGCGGCATTCGCTGGAGCGACCGGCCCGACGATTTCCGCACGGAGATCCTCGGCCTGGTCAACACGCAGATGGTCAAGAACGCGGTCATCGTGCCCGCGGGCTCGAAGGGCGGGTTCGTGCCTTTCCGCAACTTCGAAGACCGTGAAGCGTGGGCGGAGGAAGGCAAAGAGCAGTACCGCACGCTCGTGCGGGGATTGCTCGACCTCACCGACAACCTCGACGAGAAAGGCGAGATCGTACCTCCCGAGGGCGTCGTGTGCTGGGACGACCCCGACCCCTATCTGGTGGTCGCGGCCGACAAGGGCACGGCGAAGTTCTCGGACGTCGCCAACGCCATCTCCGAGGAGTACGGCTTCTGGCTGGGCGACGCCTTCGCGTCGGGCGGCTCGCACGGCTACGACCACAAGGTCGTCGGCATCACGGCCCGGGGCGCGTGGGAGTGCGTGAAGCGCCACTTCCGCGAGATCGGCAAAGACATCCAGAACGAGCCCTTCACGGTCGTGGGCATCGGCGACATGAGCGGCGACGTGTTCGGCAACGGCATGCTGCTCTCCCGGAAGATCCGTCTGATTGCCGCGTTCGATCACCGCCACATCTTCATCGATCCCGATCCCGACCCCGAGCGCTCGTGGGAGGAGCGCAAGCGGCTTTTCGACCTGGGACGTTCGTCGTGGGAGGATTACGACACGTCACTGCTGAGCCCGGGCGGGATGATCGTCCCGCGCGGCTCGAAGTCGGTCGAGCTCTCTGCCGAGGCCCGCAAGGCGCTGGGGCTGGACGAGGATCCGGGTCCGCTGGACGGTGAGGCGCTGATCCGCGCGGTACTGCGTGCCCCGGTCGAACTGCTGTGGAACGGCGGCATCGGCACGTACGTGAAGGCGTCGACCGAGACCCATTCCGACGCGGGGGACGCATCGAACGATGCGGTTCGGGTCGACGCGACCGAGCTCCGCTGCACCGTCGTGGGCGAGGGCGGCAACCTGGGGTTCACGCAGCGCGCGCGCATCGAGTTCGCGTTGCGCGGCGGACGGCTGAACACCGACGCGCTCGACAACTCGGGCGGCGTCGACCTGTCGGACCGCGAGGTCAACCTCAAGATCCTGCTGAACCATCCGGTCCGCGCGGGCCGCATGAGCCAGGACGAGCGCAACACGCTGCTCGAAGAGCTGACCGACGATGTCGCTCGCCTCGTGCTGCGCGACAACGAGTCGCAGAGCCGCGCTGTGTCGCTCGACGCCCTGAGGGCGCGCAAGAACCTGGACGACTTCCGGGATTTCATGTCGGCGCTGGAGAAGAAGGGCCGGCTCGACCGCCAGGCCGAAACCCTGCCGACATGGGAGGCGCTGGAGGAGCGGCTGGAGGAACACGGTACGGGGCTCACCCGGCCTGAACTGAGCGTGTTGCTGGCCTACGCCAAGCTCGACCTGATGGCGAGCCTGCTGCAGAGTGATCTGCCCGACGACGAGGCGGCGCGTGACTACCTGGTGCGCTACTTCCCTGAGCGGGCCCTCGAGGCGGCCGGGGCCGACGCCCTCGGACTGCACCGGCTGAGGCGCGAGATCGTAGCGAGCCAGCTCACGAACGAGGTCGTCGACCTGATGGGCGCCACGTTCGTATACCGCGTCGCGCGCGATACCGGTCGCTCGCCCGCCGAGGTGGTGCGCGCCTGGCTCGCCGGTGCGCGCTTTGCGGAGCACCACGAACTGGTGCGTCGCCTCTCCGAGGCGGAAACGGCGATGCAGATTCCGTCGAAGGCGGCATACCGCTGGTTCCGGGGCTTCGCGAGTGTGCTCGAGCGGACCGCTCGCTGGGTGCTCGACAACGTGGCGTCCGACCGCGATGTGGCGGAACTACTGCGTGACCACCGCGAGGCCCTGGGAGAGCTGCGCCGGTCGTTCGGCGAGTTCGTTCAGGGTGAGGAGCGCGATGCCTTCGAGTCGCGGGTCGAAGAGATCGAACAGCTCGGTGTGGACCCCGACTTCGCGCGCGCACTCATTTCGCTGCGGTTCCTCGATCAGCTCCTCGAGATCCTGTCACTCTCGAAGGAGTCGGGCGTGGCGCCTCTCGCCGTCGGACGCGCCTACTATCACGTGTCGGAGCGCTTTCGTGTGCCGTGGCTCCGGCAGCTCGTATTCGAGGCTGCGGGAGACGACCGCTGGGAGCAGCGAGCCGCACAGGCGCTCGCCAACGAGATCAACCGGGCGCATCACCGCATCGTGGCGGGGGTGCTGAGCCGGATCGCCGCGGGGGGCGAGGTCGCCGGAGCAACGGAGGCGCTGCTGGCCGAGGCCGAACAGGAACTGTCACGCTTCCGCAGTCTGTTGGCCGAGGTCGAGGCCGAAGCGGGCACGATCTCGCTCGCAGGACTCTCGGTCGCGGTACGCGAGATGGCGTTGCTCGCAGACCGGCTGACGGCCGCGGCCGCCTGACCGCAACGCGCGCCGGCCACGGATGCAGAC
>RFGQ01000340.1 GCA_003695865.1 Gemmatimonadota bacterium
CCGGCCCGCACTTCGTTGAGGCATTCCATGAGCGCGGCGATCGCCGTGTTGTACTGCAACTCGGGAATCTGCCGGCTCACCCGTTTGATCGTCTGGTGCACCTTCCGCTCGACCTTCGGATCCGGATCGATGTCCTCGGCCGAGGCGACGGTGTCGAAGAGGCGATGCAGGAAGCCGTGCGGGCCCTGGATGCCCTCGTCCCGATAGTCGCCGCCTTCCTCGAAGGGCCCCAGAAACATCAGGTACGTGCGGAACGTGTCCGCACCGTAGCGCTCGATGATCTCGTCGGGGACGATCACGTTGCCGCGGCTCTTCGACATCTTGGCGCCCTCGCGCACGATGAGCCCGTGCGCCCGAAACCTCACGTAGGGCTCTTCGAAGTCCAGGTGGCCCAGGTCTTTGAGCACCATGGTGATGAAGCGCGAGTACATCAGGTGGAGCACCGCGTGCTCGTTGCCCCCGATGTAGCAGTCGACCGGCAGCCAACGCTGCGTGATCTCCTCGTCCATGGCCACGTCGTCTCGGTCTGTGGACGGGTAGCGCAGGAAGTACCAGGCGCTGTCGAGGAACGTGTCGGACACGTCGGTCTCGCGCCGCGCGTCGGCGCCGCACCGCGGGCAAGCGGTGCGGTACCACGACTCCACCCGCGCCAGCGGGCTCACGCCCGAGTCGTCGGGCTTGAAATCCTCGACCCTGGGCAGCAGCACGGGTAGGTCCTCTTCGGGCACGGGCACCGCGCCGCAGGCCTCGCAGTGAATGATCGGGATCGGCGGTCCCCAGTAGCGCTGCCGCGAGATGCACCAGTCGTGCAGGCGGTAGGTGACGCGCGGTTCGGCGAGCCCACGGCCCTGCAGCCACTCCACGATGGCGCGCTTGGCCTCCTGGACCGGGAGCCCGTCGAAGCGCTCCGAGTTGACCAGCGTGCCGTCGCCCGTGTAGGCCTGCTCGAGCGGCGTGCCGGCGTCTTCACCTGGACCGGCCACCACACGGCGGATGGGCAGCCCCATCACGGTGGCGAACTCGAAGTCGCGTTCGTCACCCCCGGGCACCGCCATGATGGCGCCCGTGCCGTAGCCCATGAGGACGTAGTCGGCGATCCACACCGGAATCGCCTCGCCGGTGGCCGGGTTCAGGCAGTAGCCGCCGGTGAAGACACCGGTCTTCTTCTTTTCGGTCTTCTGCCGCGACACCAGGTCCATGGCCGAGGCCTGCGCGCGATAGGCCTCGACGGCCTCGGCCTGCGCGGGCGTCGTGACCCGCTCGACCATGGGATGCTCGGGCGCCAGGACCATGTAGGTGGCGCCGAAGACGGTATCGGGGCGGGTCGTGAACACCTCGATCATCTCGGCGTCCGCCTCGAGCGCCGAAGGATCCACCGTACCGGTGCCCGTGGGTGTGGGCGTTGCGGCGCCCGCCGGCAGCACGGGGAAGCGAAGCAGCGCGCCCTCGGAGCGCCCGATCCAGTTGTACTGGGCCTTCTTGGTCGTCTCCGACCAGTCGATGTGGGCCAGGTTGTCGAGCAGCCGCTGGGCGTAGTCGGTGATGCGGAAGAACCACTGCGCGATGCGCCGCTGCTCGACGGGCGTATCGCAGCGCTCGCACTGGCCCCCGATCACCTGCTCGTTGGCCAGCACGGTCATGCACGAGGGGCACCAGTTGACCGGCGCTTCCTTACGCTCGGCGAGCCCCGCCTTGAAGAGCTGCAGGAAGATCCACTGGGTCCACTTGTAGTAGGCCGGGTCCGTGGTGTCGACCGTGTGGTTCCAGTCGAACATGCCCCCGATCCGCCGGAGCTGCCGCGTGAAGTTCGCCACGTTCCGAGGGATCAGGTCCATCGGATGCGTGTCGACCTTCAGGGCGAAGTTCTCCGAGTGGATGCCGAAGGCGTCGAAGCCGATGGGCTCGAAGACGTCGAGCCCGGTCAGGCGCCGGAAGCGGCCGTGCACGTCGGCGCCCGTGAACGCATAGATGTTGCCCACGTGGAGCCCCTCGGCCGAGGGGTAGGGGAACATCATCAGGTTGTAATAGGGCCGCTCGGCCGTACGCAGTTCGTCGGCCGTGAAGGTATTCGTGCCCCGCTCGTCCCAGATCCGCTGCCACTTCGCCTCGACCTCGCCGGGCGTGTAGCTCTTGCCGTCGCTCATCGCTGTCCCGGAGCGCGCTCCTGAAGGTTGACCGCGCGTGGGGGCGCTCGCCCGCACGCTGCGGCCCAAGTCTGGCGAGCCCCTAAGCTAAAGACGGCCGGGGGGGCGTACAACGGACGCGCCCGCCGCGGCATGGAGCGCTCAGTCCGCCGGATCGATGCCGACCCTGCGCAGCAGCTCGAGCGCGTTCGTGGAGCGGGCGATCCCGGGATGGAGCGTGTAGTCGAACCGGATCGCGTCGAGGCCTTCGCCTGGCCCGATGTGTTCCCCGAAGTGGACGGCGTCGGCGGCGGCCCGCAGGTCTTCGGCATCGGCGAGCTGTAGGTCGTGCGTGGTCACGGCGCCGATCGCGTGGGCGCCCAGCAGGATGCGGATCACCCGCCGCGCGGCCACCTGTCGTTCGGCCGTGTTCGTGCCCTGCAGGATCTCGTCGAGAAGATAGAGCACCGTCGGGCCGCCGCCTCTCTGCGCCAAGCGCGCCGCGTCGACGATCCGCTTGAGACGCTGCAATTCGGCCATGAAGTACGAGACCCCCTCGGCGAGCGAGTCGCGCACGCGCATGCTGGTGTGCAGGTCGACGGGCGGGAGCGACAGCTCCCGTGCGCACACCGGGCCGCCCGCCCCCGCGAGTACCACGTTGGCCCCGATCGCGCGCAGGAGCGTGCTCTTACCCGACATGTTGGATCCGGTCACCAGCAGGAACCGCCCGGCCGGACCCACGTGCACGTCGTTGCGCACGCAGCGGTCGTCGGGCAGCAGCGGGTGCCCGATCGCCTCGGCGCTCAGGCGGTCGGCGGCCTCGTCGAACCGCGGGAACGCCCAGTCGGGATGCGCGTGTGCCAGTCCGGCCAGCGCAGCGAGTGCGTCGACCTCGCCGAGCGTGTCGAGCCAGCGCCGCAGGTGCCGTCCGTTGCGGGCCTGCCAGCGCTCCAGCGCCTCGACGACCCATACGTCCCAGAGCAGCAGCAGGTTGAGCGGCACGTGCAGATTGCCGTTGAAGCGCACGTCCGAGACCTCGACGAGCCGGAAGAGGCGCGCGAGGCCGCGCGGCGCCGGCTCGCCACCCTCGGCCAGACCGTCGGCCAGTGCCCGCAGCGTGGGGTCGTCGGACGGGCGCGCCGCGATGCGGGCGATGGCCGACTGATAGCGGCGCAGGTCGGCGTCGCCCCAGGTGAGGCGGTCGAGCGTGTCGCGCACCCGCCCGGCGTGGGTGCGCAGCACGGCCAGGGCGGCGAGCAGCGGCGCGATCCACAGGTAGCCGACGGCGCCCTGTACGTGCAGGGTGATCGTCACGGCCCAGGCCAGCGGCACCAGTCGCGCCGCCAGGCGCGGTGCGCGCCGGGGGGTGAGCCAGGGAGCGGACTCGGCCCAGGCCACGAGTCGCTCGAGTTGGGGGCCCGGCACGGGGCGCGCCAGGCGGCCCTCGGCCAAGAGTGCGAGCCGGAAGGGTGGGTCGTCGGCCAGCTCACGGACGGCGCCCTGCCGGGCACGTACGACCTCGGGCGGCGCCGGGCGTGCCAGCCAGCCGACGAGCGTGTCGGTGCCGGGGCGGGTGGCACCGCCTCCCAGGAGCGCCGCCAACGAGGCCGTGCCCAGCACGTCGAGGTCGTCGGCGTAGGGGTGATCGGTGGGCAGCGAGGCATCGACGGGGGGCAGCGCCGCCCAGCACCGGTCGAGTCGCGCTTCGGCCTCGCGTGCAGCGGCGGCCAGCTCGGTCTGCCAGGCCTCTTCGGCGCGCACCCGCCCATGCCGGCGCACGAGCAGGACGAAGGTGACGAACGCCGCGAGCGCGAACAGGTCGGCGGCTCGGGCGCCGGTGCCCTCCGCCAGCCATCCCGCGCGAGCGGCGGTGAAGGCGGCAACCCCCGCCAGGAACACCACCAGGCGCGCGCGGGCGAGGGATACCGAAGCGGCGCTCGCCGCCTCGGCGGCGGCGCGGGCCTCTGCCGCGAGCGTCCGGTAGGTCTCGCGCGGCGACGTCGGTGGCGGAGCGGCTGCGGCCACGTCGCGCCGCGCCGTCCCCCCCGTGCCGCCCTCGTGCGCCGTGCGTCCCTCGCCCGCCGCGCCGCCTGCGTTCACCGGCCCCTCGCCGGGGGCGGGTCGAGAGCGCCCGGGTCGTCGAGCAGCGCGAACGGATCGTCCACCTCGCCTGCGTGCTCCTTCACCCACGCGACCGCCGCGCGTACGCTTCCGCGCGCGCGCCAAAGGCGGTCGAAGTCGGCGAGGCGGTGATAGTAGCGCATGCGAGCCAGCAGGGTCGCGTTGTTCAACGGGTGCGACAGGAACACCTGAAAGGTCGTCGCCTCGAGGGTGGGCTGCAGTTCCGTTTCGAACCGTCGGCGGGCAGCGGCGAACACGTCCTCCCGCCGCACGAGCTTATCGTCTCGCGTAAGCGTGGAATCGCCGTAGAGGGCCTCGAGTTCGGCCACCAAGTCGTCCATGAAGGCGGAGAACCGCAGGAAGTCGCGCCAACGCGCCTGCGCCCGTAGGCACTTCACGGTGTCGGGGCCACCACCCTCCCGGGTACAGAAGAACTCGATGGCGGCGGTACGGCCCACGAAGGTGGCGAAGCTCTCGTTGAAGCGCACGCCGCCCTTCACCCACAGGTGCGCGTGCGTGAGCTCGTGAAAGAGCGTCTCGACGAACTCGACATCGTCGTAGCGCAGGAACGTGGAGAGCACCGGATCGTCGAACCAGCCGAGCGTGCTGAAAGCGGCCGTGGGCCGCAGGTAGGTGTCGAAGCCTTCGGCCTCGAGCTTGCGCTGGGCCGAAAGGGCGTCGTCGAGAGAGAAGTAGCCCCGGTAGGGAACGCGGCCGACGATGGGGAACCACCACGTGCGCGGCACCAGGCGGTCCCGCTCGGCGGCGCTCAGCACCATGGCCAGCGTATCCCGCTCGAGCTGGACGAACGATCCGTAGGCGCCGCCGACCTCGAAGCCGAGCCGCTCCTCGGCCCAGCGCCTCGCCTCCATGGCCCAGGTGAGCTTGTCGCGGGTCGCGGCATCGGTGGACGGGTCGAGCAGCACGTCGGGAATGGGTTGCCGCGCCCTGAGGATGCGGGCCTCGGCCAGCCCGGCCCGGATCACATAGATGGGCGAGCAGGCCGTGACCGCGAGCGCGGCCACGGCCAGCACGCCCCCGAGCCAGGCGAGGCGGCGGCGGGACGGAAGCCTCACGGGCGCGTCAGCGGCGGCCCCCGCCGATCTCGCGCATGAGCGGCACGCCACCTTCGGTCGGCACATAGACCACCGATCCGGCCGGCATCTTCCCGAGCTGCTCGATGTAGTGGAAGGTCAGGTACTCGGGCGTCAGGCCCTCGGAGATGATCTTCTGCGCCTCGGCGATGCCCTTGGCCTCCTCGATCTTCTGGCGCGCCCGCTCCTGGATGATTTCGGTCTGGAACCGCTCCGCGGCGACCTGCTGCTCACGCTGGAGCTTGTCTTCGATGGCCTCGCGCACCTTGGGCGGGGCCTGCACATCGCGCACGAACACGTCGAGCACCTCGATCCGGTCGCCGGCCTTGGCCTGGATCGCCTGGCGCATCTCGGCGGCGATCTCGCGCCGATTGGGCGAGAAGATCTCGTTGATGGACTTGGTCGCCACGGCGTCGCGCACGCCGTTGCGTACCGAGTTGAGCACGATCTGGCTCTTGATCTGCCGCTCCGTGCCGATGCGCTGATACAGGTCGGGCGCGAGGTCGGGGTCGAGCCGGAAGAGCAGGGCCACCTCGAGCGTCACGTTGAGCTGCTCGCTGGTCTGCGCCTCGATGCGCTCCACGCCGCCGTCCTGCGGAAAGCTCTGCTCGCGGATCGACATCTTCTCGACGCTGGCCAGCGGGTTGACGAAGTGGACGCCCTGCGTGAGCGGCTGGGGATCGACCGTGCCCAGGAAGTGCTTGACGCCGACCTCACCGACGCTGATCACGACCACCGAGTTGAGGACGGCGATCACCAGGCCCGCGAACATGAGCGCGTAGCCGGCAAGACGCGCCGCGCCCTCGCGCGCCCCGGTCGAAGGCGCGGCCGCGCGGACCACCAGGCCGATGAGGATGGTCAGGACGGCCAGAAACACGAGGCCCATGGTACGCTCCTTAGGAAAAAGACCAACACGGGAGACTGCCGATCAGGTACGGCTCGGCGGCTCGTCGTCTTCGAGATAGGGACGTCGGTCGGGGTCGGGCGCCTCGCGCAGCTCGATCAGGTCCGCCGTGGCGGCCACCTCGTCAGGGAGCGCGGCCGCGGCGGCCCGCAGGGCTGCGCGAAGGTCGTCGCCCTCCACCACGCGCACGTCGTAGCGCTGGCTCGGCGCACCGAAGCGGACCGTGAGTTGAAACCGCATGGGCACTCCTCTACTGTGGCGCATGCCGCTCCTACGACCGCTCTATGCGGGCGCCGTGCTGGGCGCCCGCCTCGCGTCGCTGGCCGCGCCTTCCGGTTCCAAGCTGGGGCGTGGTGGTCGCGGGCGGAAGGCGTCGGGTGAGCGGCTGCGCGCGTGGGCCGCCCGACACCGCGACCCGGCGCGCCCGCTGGTGTGGATCCATGCCCCCTCCGTCGGTGAGGGATTGCAGGCGCGGGCCGTGCTCGCCGCGCTGCGG
The DNA here is from genome assembly GCA_003695865.1 of Gemmatimonadota bacterium. Lineage (GTDB taxonomy): Bacteria > Gemmatimonadota > Gemmatimonadetes > Longimicrobiales > Gaopeijiaceae > J028. The sequence continues at coordinate 6,739 of RFGQ01000340.1, forward strand.
AGCGCGCGCCCCGACCTGCAGGCCGTCTTCACCCACTTCTCTCCGTCGGCCGAAGCGCTCGCCGCCTCGATGGTGGGTGCGGAAGCCGACGCGGCCGGCTATCTGCCTTGGGACCTGGCGCGGCCCTGCCGGAGGATGCTCGGGGCGCTGCGGCCGCAGGCGCTCGTCTTCACCAAGACCGAGGTGTGGCCTGTGCTGGCGGGCGCGGCGCGCGCGGCCGGCGTGCCGACGCTGCTGGTGGCCGGTACGCTGCCCGAGGGCGCGGGCCGTCTGGGGTGGCCGGCGCGAGCGCTGCTGCGGCCGGCCTTTGCGGGGCTCGCGCGGGTGTGCGCGATCTCGGCCGACGATGCGGAGCGCTTCGCACGCCTGGGGGTGAGCGAGGCGCGCGTCGAGGTGACGGGCGATCCCGGGGTGGACTCGGCGGGCGAGCGGGTCGACGCGGCCGACCCGGACGCGCCCTACCTGGCGCCCTTCCGGGACGGCGGCGCACCGTGGTGGGTGGCCGGTTCGACGTGGCCGGCCGACGAGGCCGTGGTGGTCGATGC
>RFGQ01000341.1 GCA_003695865.1 Gemmatimonadota bacterium
CGTGATCCATACGGGGGCGGGCAACTTCTCGCTCGCCGACTACACGGCCGGTGAGGTGGCCGAGCGTCACCGGGCGATGGAAGAGGCGCTCCGCGCCGGGCACCGCGTGCTGGCCGATGGCGGCGACGCGCTCGACGCCGTGCAGGCCGCGATCAACGTGCTCGAGGACTCGCCGCTCTTCAACGCGGGCCGGGGCGCGGTGTTCACGCACGAGGGCACGCACGAGCTCGACGCGGCGATCATGGACGGCCGCACGCGCAACGCCGGCGCCGTCGCGGGGGTGAAGCACGTCCGCAATCCCATCGACCTGGCGCGGCTCGTCATGGAGCGCTCGCCTCACGTCATGCTCGCCGGCGAGGGCGCCGAGGCGTTCGCGAAGGAGCAGGGCGGCATCACGTTCGTGGACCAGGACTACTTCTACACCGAGCGGCGCTGGCGCTCGCTGCAGCGGGCGCTGGGACGGCCCGGCGGGGGCGAGCAGGCCGGCGCCTCGTACGACGACGGCGGCGCGCGGGGCGAGCCGGCCTGGAAGTTCGGCACCGTGGGCGCCGTGGCGCTCGACCGGCACGGCAATCTGGCGGCCGGCACGTCGACGGGTGGCATGACGAACAAGCGCTTCGGACGCATCGGCGACGCGCCGATCATCGGCGCCGGCACGTTCGCCGACAACCAGAGCTGCGCCGTCTCGGCGACCGGTCACGGCGAGTTCTTCATCCGCTGGACCGTGGCGGCCGACATCTGTGCGCGGGTGCGCTACCAGGGGGCCACCCTGAGCGACGCGGCCGACGCCGTGATCAACGGCGTGCTGCGCGAGGTCGGAGGCGACGGCGGCGTCATCGCCATGGACCGGCACGGCAACGTGGCCATGCCCTTCAACACCACGGGCATGGGCCGGGGCTACATGGGCCCCGACGGCGTGGCCGTGCTCATGCTCACCCACGAAGACGCGCGGCCGCTGCCCACCGGTCGCTGAGCGCTCGTGCGCGGCGTCGGTGCCCGCGCCTGCACCGGCCCGGACGGAAGGGGCGCGCCGCCTCCGCCCGGGCCGGTTTTCCTTGCGGTCGCGATCCATCGTGCGCCATCGTGCGCCATCCACTTACATCCCGGGAGGTCACGATGGTGACGCTGTCCGCTCTCTGGCTGCCGATCGTGCTATCGGCCGTCGGCGTGTTCATCACGAGCGCGCTCGTCTGGATGGTCCTGCCGCACCACAAGTCGGACTTCAAGGCGCTGCCCAACGAAGACGGGGTGCGTGCCGCCCTGGGGAGTCTGGCACCCGGGGTCTACAACGTGCCGCACGTGGCCGATCCGAAGATGATGGAGGACCCCGAGCTGCAGCGGCGCTTCAACGAAGGCCCGGTGGGGTTCTTCACCGTGCTGCCCAACGGTGTGCCCTCCATGGGCAAGAGCCTGGGGCAGACCTTCGTCTTCTATCTGGTCGTGGGGGTCATGATCGCCTACGTCACCGGGCGGTCGCTGCCCGCAGGGGCCGA
>RFGQ01000342.1 GCA_003695865.1 Gemmatimonadota bacterium
GAGAATGGCCGGGAAGCGATCCTCCTGGCCGACGGTCGTAGTCCCGTCGGGATCCTCGACCTGAGGCCCGCGGCGGCGCTATCCGGCGTCACGGATGCGTTCGTGCGGCGGGTGCTACCGGGAGGGCGCGTGGTCCTCACGCAGCAGCGCTCCGTCAACCTGCTCCGCCCCAGCCGGACGCCCGAGCCTGCGGGCGCGATCCTCCTCGTCGACCCACGAAGGGGTACTGTGGACACCCTCCCGCTCGGCGACGGCCGGCCACCGGCCATGGTCGTGCGGTGGCGGGGCAGCTCCACCGTCCAGTTGCAACCGTTCGCCGACCAGCCCCTCACCGGCTTCGACCCTCGTGGTCGACTCGCGGTAGCGGTCGAGCGCCGGACCGATCGAGCGGAGCCGTCCTTCACCGTGTCGCTGCTACGCCTGAGCGGCGACACCGTCTGGCGGCGCGTCGTGCCGGTGGACGGGGTCGAGCTGACTGAGGCACGGATCGACGCATGGCTCGCCCGAGAAGGTCCCGACCGGTCCGATGCCACACCCGAGGCACTCGAGGCATGGCGAAGCGCGCTCTACCGCCCGGCCTACCTGCCGCCCGTCACCGCCGTGGTCCTCGGTGAGGACGGCGGCCTCTGGCTACGGCGCGAGTTGATCCCCGGCGCGGACACGGTGCGCTGGGAGGTCTGGTCGCCCGAGGGCCGCCGGTCGGCACAGGTCACGCTACCCGCCACCCTCCGCGTCCGGGCGGTGGCAGCCGATCGCGCCTGGGGCACGCAGCGAACCGAGGCGGGCCGGTACCGGATCGTGAGGGTCGAGGTGGGAGCGGGGTGAGCGACGGGCGGCCCCGACGTCACAGCGGCCTAGGTGTGGGGTCGTCGGACAACCTTAAGAGGATCTTCACTTGGCGTTGGGGGCCGCCGCTCCTACCGTGCTTTGTTCTCTGCCCTGACCCAGGCGAGTACAAGAGCAGCCACCTCCTGCGAGGGGCGCCATGTCGACCGGCAGGTTCAAGGAGCGGCAGCAGGTGCAGGGTGGCTGGCTGTGGCAGGAACTCACTCACGGCCTGCTTTACCCCGCATATATCGGCGCGTACCTGATCACTTTGGTGTCCCAAGTCGCCAGCGGCCGATTCAACCCCTTCGCATGGCTGATGTTCGTCTATTTTCTGACGATCTTCCTCGACGAAAGAGCCACTCGCCCCCCGATTTCACGGACGAGACCGAGCGCGACCGCCGTCCCGCCACCTTCCACGCGGTCTGCGCCCTGCGACGGTCTCAAGGATCTGATGGAGCTTATTGGGCTGGTGCTTATCCTCTGGTATCTCGCTGGCTCTCCTGACGGAGGTGCAGCGCCGACCGAGTCGGGCAGTGTCATGCCATGGCTCTTTATCGGATCACTGGTACTTGTGATGGCGCTCGCCGCACTCGAGCGATGGGACGACGAGCCGGCCCTCGCGGCACTCTCAGCGACGGCCGCAGCTCATTTCGCTGCCACCGGGTGGGTTTGGATCTTCGACGAGCGACAGGCGCTCTGGACCTGGTCCTCGTACACAATCATGGTTGTGACCTACATCGCGTACATCGTGTATTGGTGGTGGGTATCTGTCCGCGGGCAGCTTCGCCCATGGCTCTTGTCACCCCTGTTGCCGGCCATCCTCGTTCTTCTGTATTCGCTAATCGCCGGCTGGAGATTCGGGTTCAAACCGATGATCGTCGCTGGGATTCTGGCCCTCCTTGCATTTGTGAACGGCTGCCGTCTCCACCGACCACCGTGTGCGACACGCGTGGTGCGTTGCATGGGTCTGTGGGCGGTGAAGCAGACTCAATAAGAGGGGCCCCCACAAACCCACGAGGGGTGGCCTCTCGGCCACCCCTCGGGACGTTTCCGGGCTGAGGGCCCGGCAGGGTTGCGGACTCCCCCCAGCCAAGGGAGCCGCAGGAGGGAGATCTTAGTTGCCGGCCTCCACGGTGAGGGTTCCGGTCATGCCCATGAACTCATGGGGCGTGCAGACGAACTTGTGCTCGCCAGCGGCGAAGCGGTCGTCGATCGTGATCTCGTAGGTCTGGTCCGGCGCGGTCAGGAACGGACCCATGGCGGCGTCGCCCAGGTTCGTGCCGGCCGGCACGTCCTTGAACTGCACGTTGTGGGGCGTGGTGCTGGTCTGCACGAAGCGGATGACGTCGCCGTGCTTGGCGGTGATGACGTTGGGCTCGAAGGCGTACTCGGTCGGCGACTTGTCGACCATCTTCACCACGATGACCTCGCCGCGCGTGTCGTCGGCCTTGTCGGCGGGGAGGAAGGCCAGCGTGAGGCCGGCGAGCGCGCCCAGAAGAATGATCCGGCGGATCATGATACCTCCATCGGTTCGTCGGTTTGGTTTACCGTGCGCCCCATCGGCGGGCGCGACGCCCCGACGGAAGAGCAGGGAGCGTGCCATGCGAGGGCCGGGGCCGTGGCGCGCAGATCTCGTTGATCTGCAACGCTTTACGGTCCTGGCGAGACATTCGTGGCACGGAGGGGTGCGACCGGATGGGTCATGCCTGTCGCAGGTGTGACGCCGGGCGCGTGGGTGGCCGCGAGGATCCGCCGGCCGCGCGCCGGGCCCGCAGCACCCTCGCGCGTCAGAACGCCAGGTCGAGCCGCACCCACAGGCCGTGGCGGCGTGACTCGCCGAGCGCGTCGGCCGCGGTGTCGCGCGCGAAGATCTCGCCCTCCACGACGGCGCGCACGTTCTGCCGCACGAGCACGATCAGGCCGGGCATGGCCCGGATGGTCTCGCCGCTCCCCCCGGGCATGCCGACCACGTCGGCGCCGTCCACGCTCCGCCGGAAGCGGTCCACCTTCACCGACGCGATGAGCCACGGGTAGGCCAGCCACTCGGCCTTGCCGAACCACGAGGTGGTGGTGAGGCGGTCGGGGCCGGCCTCGCCCCAGGGGTCGTCGAACGTGCTGCGGACGGCGCCGACGCCCAGGTCGAGCCGCCCGGCCAGCAGGCGGGCGGCGGCGCCGAACGAGCGGTGGTCGCTCACGCGGCCGTCGGCGGTGGGCTCGCGCCCGACGTAGCCGAAGTGCTC
>RFGQ01000343.1 GCA_003695865.1 Gemmatimonadota bacterium
CCGCCCAGCGCCACGAGCACGTAGGCTTCGTCCACCGAGACCATCCAGGGCGTCTCGCGCTTGATCCGGTAGAGCTCGCGGAGCAGACGTCGGTTCTCGTTGAAGACCGCAATCGATGCGCGCAGGTCGTCGTCGGTGACCGCACGGCCCGCGATCGCCTCGATCTCGCCCAGCACCCTCCGGTACTCTTCGGCCAGGTACCCGGCCGCGAACGCCGAGTTGGGGTTCTGCGGCAGGTAGAGGATCTGCGCCGGCTCGGGCCGGTTGCGTCCCCAGATGCCTGCCAGGTTGCGGGCGGCGTCACAGATCGGGTGGGTGACGAACAGGTCCACGGTCAGGCGCCCCGAAAGGGCGAGCTCGAGCGAACTGCGCAGGATGGAGCACAGGTACGACCCGAAGCGGCTGTCGGCCTCGCGGCGCTCCACCGGCGCGCCCCGCACCTTGACCGGGAGCAGCCCGGCCGCGTGCGCGAGCTCTTCCGGGAAGTAGACCTGGAAGTGCCCCACCACACGGCCGCCCTCCTCGCGCCAGCGCGCGACCGTCGGGAAGTCGGGGTCCTCGACGATGTCGCGGCAGCGGCGCAGCGCCTCGTCGACCGGGAGGTCGGCGGGCAGGTCCAGCAGCCGCAGGGTCGGCCCGGCCGCGGACGGGGCGGTTTCTGGTCGGCTCATGGGTGTCAGGCTCCCTTCCAGACGGGGCGGCGGCGCTCCAGGAAGGCGGCCAGCCCCTCGTGTGGATCGTCGAGCGCCATCAGGTCGTCCAGGTAGCGCCGCTCGGCCAGCTCGAGCGCCTCGGCGAAGGGCCGCTCGGCCGCGTCGCGCACGAGCGCCTTGGTCAGGCGCACGACCGGCACGGAGTGGCCCGCGACGCCCGCGACGTAGGCGGCCGTCTCGGCCTCGAACGCCTCGCCCGCGAAGACCCGCGCGACCAGGCCGGCCTCGTGGGCCTCGGCCGCGGTGAGCGTGCGGCCCGAGAGGATGAGGTCGAACGCGCGCTGCGCCCCGAAGCGGCGGGGCATGAGGGCGGCGGCCACCGGCGGAAAGACGCCAAGGCGGATCTCGGGCTGGCCGAGTGTGGCGTCGTCGCGTGCCAGCACGACGTCGGCGGCCAGCGCCAACTCGAGACCGCCCCCCAGCACCGCACCGTGCACCGCGGCCACGACCATGCAGTCCAGCGCCATGAGGCGGCGCAGCGCTCCGTGGAATGCCTCGAGCATCGGGGCGACCCGCTCGGCGGTGTGGTCGGCCACGTCGACTCCCGCGCAGAATGCCTTCCCGGCCCCCCGCACGAGCAGCACGCTCACGTCGCTACGGGCCTCCACGCAGTCGAGGGCGCCCGCCAGCTCCTCGAGCATGCCGAGATCGAGCACGTTGAGCGGCGGCCGGTCGAGCGTGAGCGTGAGCGCCGGGCCCGCGCCCTCGAGCCGCACGGTGGCGGAC
>RFGQ01000344.1 GCA_003695865.1 Gemmatimonadota bacterium
CCCGTGCCCTACGAGGTGACGGCCGGCTGGATCCGCCTGGTCGGCGACCGCCTGCTGCAGGCGCGTACGCGGGTCGAGATCGAGCGCGAGACCCTTCAGGCATTCGGTGACTCGACCGCGTTCGATCAACAGCGAGGCGAGCTCTGGCTGTTCCACGGCGCGCGCGTGCTCGACCAGGCCGACGACACGCTCGACGTGCGGGGCGACTCGATTCGCATGCGCGCGCCGGGCGACGTGCTCGAGACGCTCGACGCCTTCGGACGCGCCCGGCTGCGCAGCGCCGAGCTCGACCTGCAGGCGCCCCGCGTCACCCTGTTGTTCCGCGACGACGAGGTCGTGCGGCTCATCGCGGTGCGGCCCGTCGGCGAAGCGGGCGGGGCGCCCACGGACGGCGCCGCTGCGGACAGCGCGGACGTGCCGCCCCAACCGGTGGGGCGGGCCGAGGCGTTCGAGTTGCGGGGCGACTCCATCGACGCGGACGCGCCCGGCGGGAGTCTGGAGCGCGTGGTCGCCGTGGGCCGCGCCGTGGGTGAATCCACCGCCCGCGACTCCCTCAACACGCCCACCACGCCCGAGATCGTCCGAAGAGACTGGGTTCGCGGAGACACGGTGATCGTTACCTTTCTACCACCGGACAGCGCCGGCGGCACGAAACCTGCTGACGCCGCGCCGACCCCGGCGGGCGCCGCACCCGGCGACGCGGGCGCGGACACGGCGGGAGAGGGGCGGTCGCAGGCACGCATCGAATCGCTGTGGGCCAAGGGCAACGCGCGCTCGCTCTACCGCACGCAGCCCAGAGACACCGTCGGCCTCGCACCGGGCATGCTGGACGTGAACCACGTCGAGGGGGACGAGATCCGACTGTTCATGAAGGACGGAGAGGTCGAGCGGATGGAGGTCGAGAACGCGGTGGGCATCTACCTGCAGCCCGTGCGCCGACGGGTGGTGCCGCCCGATTCGGCCCGTGCGCGTCCCGACACGACCGCGCGCCCCGACACCGCGCGCCGCCCCCGCGGCGGACCGGGAGGCGGCCGATGAGCGACACGGTTCCGATGGCCGCGGCCGAGGCCGCTTCGGCGGCCGCCGTGCGGTCCAGCACGCTTCGCGGCGAGGGCCTGACCAAGGTCTACCGCAAGCGGCGCGTGGTCGACGACGTGGCCATCTCGGTCACGCAGGGCGAGATCGTAGGTCTGCTCGGGCCCAACGGGGCGGGGAAGACCACCACGTTCTACATGGTCGTGGGGCTGATTCCGCCCGACGCCGGCCGGGTCTTCCTCGACGACCAGGACATCACAGACGTGCCGATGTACCGCCGGGCACGCATGGGGGTGGGCTACCTGGCCCAGGAACCGTCGGTGTTCCGCAAGCTCACGGTCGAGCAGAACGTGCTGGCCATCCTGGAGACGCTGGGGCTGCCCGCCGAGGAAGAGAAACGCCGCCTCGAAGAGCTGCTCGACGAGTTGTCCATCGCGCATCTGCGTCACAGCCGCGCGTACGCGCTCTCGGGAGGCGAGCGGCGCCGGCTCGAGATCACCCGCGCCCTGGTGCAGCGGCCCAAGTTCATGCTGCTCGACGAGCCCTTCGCGGGCATCGACCCGATCGCCGTTCACGACATCCAGGAGATCGTCCACTCGCTCAAGGAGCGCGGGATCGGCATCATCATCTCGGATCACAACGTGGAACAGACGCTCGAGATCGTGGACCGCGCCTACATCATGTACGAGGGGCGCATCAGGGTCTCGGGCTCGGTCTCGGAGCTGGTGTGGAACGACGAGGTGGCCGAGATCTATCTGGGCCCCACGCTCACCCAGCGGATGCGCGCGCGCTACCCGCGACCCGACGGGGCGTGAGGGAGGCTTCGTGAGCAGCGGATTCGGAGCGCGGCTCTACCAGAGCCAGCAGCTCAAGCAGGAGATGAAGATCAACCCTCGCCTGTATCAGGCGATGGAGTTGCTCTACATGCCCCTGCTCGACCTCCAGCAGCGGCTCAAGGCCGAACTGGAAGAGAATCCGTTCCTGGAGATGGCCGAAGCCGACGTGACGGACGAGGTCGAACTCGACGAGGAGGGGCGCGACGACCCCGCCGACGAGGTCGACTGGGAAGAGATTCTGCTCGACGGCTTCGACGCCGGCGGTCGCAGGCAGGAGTTCGAGGCCCGCGAATACCTGCAGCCGACCGCGGTCGAGACCAGCGACCTGCGCGACCATCTCACCGAGCAGCTCCACATGCTCGACGTGAGCGAGCGCGAGAAGAGGCTCGGCGAGGAGATCATCGGCAACGTGAGCGACGAGGGCCTGCTCACCTGCACGCTCGAGGAGGTGCTCGAAGCGCTCAACCCCTGGGTCGCCGAGCTTCACCAGGAAGCGATGGCGCAGGCCGAGCGTATCGAGGACGACGAAGCGCGGGCGGCCGAGATCGCCGAGATCGAGCGCGAGTTCGCGCCCTACACGCTCGAGGAAGCCGAGCGCATGCTCGCCGTGCTTCAGGGCTTCGAGCCCGCCGGCGTGGCCGCGCGCGATCTTCGTGAGTCGATCCTCATCCAGCTGCGTGCCCGCGGCGAGGACGACACGCTGGCCTACCGCATCGTCGACGAGTACTTCGACGACCTCCTCAACCACCGCTTCCACGACATCGCCCGCGCCCTGGGCGTGCGCCCGCTCGAGGTGCAGGAAGCGGCCGACGGGATCGCCAGGCTCGACCCCAAGCCCGGGCTCCAGTATTCGGCCGAACCCGAGCGATACATCGTGCCCGACCTGGTGGTCGAAAAGATCGACGGCGACTACATGGTCTTCGCCAACGACACGAGCCTGCCCCGGCTGCGCCTCTCGCAGTCCTACCGCGAAGTCGCGGCCGACCGGGACGCGTTCAAGGGAGAGAACAAGGAGTTCATCACCCGCAAGCTCAACTCGGCCAACTGGATGATCCAGGCCATCGAGCAGCGGCGGCAGACCATGCTCAAGGTCATGAACTTCATCGTCGATCGGCAGCGCGAGTTCTTCGAAAAGGGCGTGCAGTACCTCAAGCCGCTCACGCTGCGGGAGGTGGCCGAGCACATCGACATGCACGAGTCGACGGTCTCGCGGGTCACGAACGAGAAATACGTGCAGACGCCCCGCGGCGTGTTCCCGCTCAAGTTCTTCTTCTCGAGCGGTCTGTCGACCACCTCGGGCGACGACATTTCGGCCCGGGGCGTGCGCGACAAGATTCGCAAGCTCATCGAAGACGAGGACCCGAAGAAGCCCCTCACGGACCAGAAGATCGTGGAACTCCTCAAGGACGACGGCGTCAAGATCGCCCGGCGTACGGTCGCCAAGTACCGGGACCAGCTCGGCATTCTGCCGGCGCGCATGCGGAAGCGGGTGTGATGGACGGCGAACGCGAGACCGCGGCGGCGCCCCTCGAGCCGGCCGCCTCCGGAGCCGATTCCGTGCGGGCCGCGGCCGAGGAGGCCGCGCGCGGGCTGAGCGAGCGCATGCGAAGCGACTTCGCCGTGGTCGTGCCGGCCTTCAACGAGGCGCCGGTGATCGCCGACTGCGTACGTGAGCTGCGCGCCGCGTTCGAGCGCTGGGGCCTGGCGGGCGAGGTCGTCGTGGTGGACGACGGCTCGGACGACGGCACGGCCGACCTGGCGCGTGCGGCCGGCGAGGGCTGGGGCGCCCTTCGGGTGATGTCGCATCGGCGAAACCTCGGCAAGACCGAGGCGCTGCTCACGGCGGCACGGGCGACCGAGCGCGCCTACCTGGTGCTCTTCGACGCCGACCTGCAGCACAGCCCCGACGAGATCCCGCGCTTCCTGGCGCGCCTGCAGGAGGGCTGGGACATCGTGACCGGGCGCAAGGTGGGCGCCTACGACAAGCGGGCCGTGTCGTCGGTCTACAACGCGCTCTCGCGGCGCATCTTCCGCGTGCCGGTGTCGGACCTCAACTCGATGAAGGCGTTCCGGCGCGAGATCCTGGACGAGATCCACCTGCGCCACGACTGGCACCGCTTCTTCGTGGTGCTCGCCCATGCGCGGGGGTTCACGGTGTCGGAGCTCGACATCGTGCTGCATCCCCGCCGTGCCGGCGAGTCGAAGTTCAGCGGTCCGTTCCGCATCGTCGTGGGCCTCATGGACCTGATCTCCGTGTGGTTCCTGCTGCTCTTCTCGCGCAAGCCGCTGATGCTCTTCGGCTTCACGGGGGTGACGCTCATCGGTCTCGGGCTCGTCGTGGGCGCCGTGGCCTTCTACCTGCGGTTCGTGCTCGAGATGGGCTTCCGGCCGCTGCTCTACCTGGTCGTCCTGCTCGAGACGCTGGGCTTCCTGCTGGTCGGCTTCGGCCTGGTGGCCGAGATGATCGCCCAGTTGCGCGACGAGGTCGACGACCTGCGGAGGCGCCTGCGGTGAGCGGCGCCGACAGGAAGGCGTCCGATACGGCGCGCCCCGGCCCGATGCCGCGCGTCCTGGTCGTGGTGGGCACGCGCCCCGAAGCGATCAAGATGGCTCCGGTCGTGGAGGCGCTGCGGGATCGGGGCGACGTCGAGGCACGCGTGGCGCTCACCGGCCAGCACACCGACCTGGTCGACCAGGTCCTCGACGCGTTCCGACTCGATCCGGCCTACGACCTGGCCATCATGCGTCCCGGACAATCGCTCTACGACGTGGCGCGGGGCTGTCTGGACGGGCTGCGGGACGTGGTGCGCGACTTCAAGCCCGACGTCCTGCTCGTACAGGGCGACACGGCCACGGTCTTCTTCGGCGCGCTCGTCGCCTTCTTCGAGCGCATGCGTGTGGGCCACGTCGAGGCCGGCCTGCGTAGCGGCGACAAGTGGGCTCCGTTCCCCGAAGAGATCTTCCGCCGGCTGACCGACCAGCTCACCGACTACTACTTCGCCCCCACGAGGCCTGCGGCCGAGAATCTGCGCCGCGAGGGCGTCGACCCGGGGCGCGTCTACGTCACCGGGAACACGGTGGTCGACGCGCTCCTCGCGGCCCGCGATCTGGAGCGCCCCGTCGAACATCCGGTGCTCCGCGACGTGCTGGCGGGAGGCCGGCGGCTCGTGCTCCTCACGGCCCATCGCCGGGAGTCGTTCGGCGCTCCGCTGCGCGAACTCTTCGGGGCGGTGCGGACGCTGGCCGACCGGCACGAAGACGTCGAGGTGCTCTACCCGGTGCATCCGAATCCGAACGTGGTGGGGCCGGCCCGCGAGATCCTCGGCGGGCACGCCCGCGTGCACCTGATCGAGCCCCTCGGCTACTTCGATCTGGTGCGCGCGCTCTCCGCCGCGGCGCTCGTGCTGACCGACTCGGGCGGCATCCAGGAAGAGGCGCCCACCTTCGGCGTTCCGGTGCTCGTGCTGCGCGAGGTGACCGAACGGCCCGAAGGTGTCGAGGCAGGCGTCGTGCGCCTGGTCGGCACCGACCGCGACCGGGTGTTGACCGAGGCCGAGGGCGCGCTCGACGGCTCGGGCGGCTGGCCCGAGGGCGGGGTGGCCAGCAACCCGTACGGCGACGGTCGGGCCGGGGAACGCATCGCCGACATCGTGTGCGCCGACCTGTTGGGGGTGCCTCGCCGGACGAAGGACTGGGAGGGGCCGCGGTGAACATCCTCATGCACTGCGTCTACTTTCCCCCCGAGGTGGGAGGGCTCGAGAGCCACGTCTTCTACCTGTGCCGCGCGCTCGCGGCCCGCGGCCACCGGGTCGACATCGTCACCTCACGCTCCCGGCCGGGGCTGCCCGCCCACGAGGTCATGGACGGCGTGGGCGTGTGGCGTACTTGGATGCCGGGCCGCAACACACTCGGCTGGGCGCTGCACGCGGCCGGCTCGACGCCCCGACTGGCCTCGCTGGCGCGCGAGGCCGACATCCTGCACGCGCAGGCGTTCCAGTCGGTGCTGCCCTGCGTGGTGGCTCGCAGGGTGCGGGGGGCACCGGTGGTCACCACGTGGCACACGTCCCACTTTCTCAAGCGGGCCGATCACCCGTTCTGGGCACCGGTGCTGGGTCGCATGCTCCGCTGGTCGGACTACAACCTGGCTGCGAGCCGCGAGATCGCCGAAGTCGGGGAACGCCTCGCTCCAGGAGTGCGCGTCGAGGCGCTCACGAACGGCGTCGAGACCGACCGCTTCCGGCCCGTGGAGCCCGCGCTCCCTCGAGGCGGCCGTCCGCGGCTCGTCGTCCCTCGCCGGTTGTTCGAGAAGAACGGGGTCGAGTACTTCGTGCGCGCGTTGCCGCTCATCGTGGAACGGATCGACGTCGAGGCCCTGCTCGTCGGCGACGGACCCGAGCGCGCGAGGCTCGAGGCGCTCGCACACGAGCTGGGCGTCGCCGAGCGCATCACCTTCCTGGGGGCACGCCCGAACGACGAGATGCCCGGGCTGCTGTGCGCCGGCGATCTGGCCGTCTTCCCGTCGCTGATGGAAGCCACCTCGGTGGCGGCGCTCGAGTGCATGGCCTGTGGCGTGCCCGTAGCGGCGTCGAACGTGGGCGGGCTGCCCGAGATCGTCGACGACGAGGTGGGTGGCCTCTTCCGCCCGGCCGATCCGGAAGACCTCGCCCGCACCGTGGTCCGCCTGCTCGAAGACCCGGCCCTCTCCGAACGCGGGCGCCGGGCCCGCGAACGGGTGGTGAACCACTGGAGCAACGCGCGGCTCGCGGAGCGGCATCTGGAGATCTACCGGCAACTCCTCGAGGCGAAGGGCCGCCTGGAGGCGGTCTCGTGAGGCACGGTTCGAGCGTCGGTGCCGCAGGCAGTGCCGCCCCCGCCGGGCTGCGCCCGGCCCCGTCCCCATAACGGAACGAGCATGGCGAGACCGAAGCGAAAGCAGCGGAGCAGGGATCGGAGGCCCGACACGGGCCGCGCCTACCCCTCGACGGCCGAGGACGCGCGCCGTACGCGGCTCCCGGGCTGGGTGGCGCCCGTGCTCTACGGCGCGCTCACGCTCGTGCTCTTCCGGGCCTTCGTCTTCAGCGACCAGATGCTGTTCGGGTCGGACACGCGCAGCCTGGGCTACATGGCGCGCGCCTTCTACGCCGAGGCGCTCGGGAACGGCACGTTCCCGCTCTGGAATCCGATCATCCTCGGGGGCACACCCTTCCTGGAATCGCTGGCGGGCGGCGACTCGCTCTATCCGCCCAGCCTGGCGCTGCTGCTCCTGACCGAGACCTACCGCGCGCTGGGCTGGAAGCTGGTGCTGCACGTGTTCCTGGCCGGCGTCTTCATGCACGGGTGGATGCGCACCCTCGGAGCCTCGCGCGGCGCCGCGCTGGTGGCCGGCGTCGCCTACACGCTCGCGCCCTTCATGGTGACCCTCGTCTTCCCGGGACAGGACGGGAAGATCTTCGTGACCGCGCTCACGCCGCTGCTCTTCTGGGTGAGCGAGCGCTTCTTCGTGCGACGGAGCGCGGGCTCCTTCGCGGCCGTCGCGGCCGTGGTGGGCCTGGTGATCCTCACCACCCACTTCCAGATGGCCTACTTCCTGTTCGGCGGAGCGGGGCTGTACGCCATCTTCCGCGCGATCCAGATCGCCCGCGGCACCGACGACCAGCCGCGTCGGGAGCGGGCCACCGTGGTCGCGCTGGCAGAGGCCGAGCCGGGGGAGGGCGGCGCGGCTGCCGGTGGGCCGGAATCCGCTCCGGCCCCCGCCCTGGGCCCGCGGGCGGCCGGGCCCCGCGCCGGTGCCGCGGCCCTGGGCCTGTTCGTGGCGGCCTCCGTAGTGGGCGCCGGTGTGGCCGCGGTGCAGCTCGTGCCGGCCGCCGACTACGTGGTCGAAGCCTCGCGCCGCACGGCCACCACGGTGCGGGCCCCCGACGAGGGCGGCGTCGAGTACGGATCGTCGTGGTCGCTGCATCCCGAAGAGGTGGTCGCGCTGGCCGTGCCCGAGTTCGTGGGCAGTTCGGTGGGCGGCGCCGCGTGGACGAGCGGCACGTACTGGGGGCGCAACGTCTTCAAGCTCAACCACGAGTACATCGGTATCGTCGTGCTGCTGCTGGCCGGGCTGGCCTTCTTCGGGGGGGCCCGGCCGGGCGTGCGCTGGTTCCTGGCCGGTCTGGGTACCCTGGCGTTGCTGTTCGCGCTGGGCCGTCACACCCCCGTCTGGCGAATCTTCTACGAGGTGGTGCCCGGCATCCGCCTGTTCCGGGCCCCCTCGCTCGCGGTCTTCCTGACCGGATTCGCCGCGGTCACGCTCATGGGGCTCGGCCTGGACCGGGTGCTCGCGCTGCGCGCTCGGGCCGAGGACCCCGCCTGGGCCCGCATCTTCCGCTATCTGTTCGTCGCCTGCGGGCTGCTCGGCCTCGGCATGCTGCTCGCCGGGTCGGGCGTGCTCACGCGCGCGTGGACGGCGGTGCTCTACGCCGACCTCGACCCCCAGAAGGCCGAGGCCCTCGCCCGGGCTCACCCGTTCATCGCGCGCGGCTTCCTGTTTGCGTTCGCCCTGGCGGCCGCCTCGACCGCGGCGGTCTGGCTCTTCCACCGGGCCCGCCTGGGGGCGCGGGGGCTCCTGGCCGCGCTCGTGGTGCTGGTCGCGGTGGATCTGGTGCGCGTCGACGCGCCCTTCATCCAGACCGAAGACTTTCACGCCTGGGCGCAGCCGGACCCGGCGGTGAGCTTCCTGCGCGAGCGGCAGGCGGCGGAAGGCCCCTTCCGCGTGCTCGACATGAGTGGTGGCGGGCAGGAGGTGCGACTCGGCATGTTCGGGCTCGAGCTCGCGGGCGGGCACCACCCCAACGACCTGGCCCGCTACCGCGAGGTGATCGGCATGGTCGGCAGCGGCCTGCCGGTCAACCTGCTCACCAACCCGAACGTGGGGCGCATGCTCAACGTGGCCTACTGGGTGTGGCCCGACCACCAGTACGGCCCCCTCGACCGGGCGGGGCTGCCCGAGGCCGTCGTGAGCCGGCTGCGGCCGGTCACCCAGACCACCTCGGGAGGGCGCCCCTACCAGACGGTCTACGCCTTCGACGCGCTGCCGCGCGCCTGGTTGGCCACGCGCGCCCGCGTGCTCGGCGAAGCCGACGGCCTGGCACGGGTGCTCGACCCCGCCTTCGACCCCGAAGCCGAAGTGGTGGTGGACCGCGATCCGGGCCTGGCGCTCGACGGGATCCCGGCGAGCGGGCGGGTCCGCTGGGAGGAGCGCGGCCTCAATCGGCAGCGCCTCACCGTCGAGAGCGACCGGCCGGCCCTGCTCGTGATCGCCGAGAACTGGTTCCCGGCCTGGCACGCGACGGTCGACGGCGGTGAGGCGCCGGTGCTGCGGGCCGACCACACGCTCCGGGCCGTCCCCGTGCCGGCAGGACGCCACGAGGTCGTGCTCACCTACCGCTCCCCCCTGCTCGCGTCGATGCTGCGCGTGAGCGTGGGCAGTCTGGCGCTGGTCGTCGGCCTCGCCGTGGCCGGCGCTCTGCGCGACCGGCGGCGGCGGGGCGGGGCGGGGGAGGGCGCACCCGAGGCCACGGCCGCGGGGAGCGAGCCGCCGGCGTCCGCGTCCGGCGCCGGGGCGGAAG
>RFGQ01000345.1 GCA_003695865.1 Gemmatimonadota bacterium
CTTGCCCACCGACGCCACGCCGAACAGGTAGTTGTCGATCACGACGTTCTCGAGCGTGAAGCGGTCGGTCATCCCGACCCAGCGCGAGTGTTGCCACTGGGGAGCGGTCGTGTCGCGCCAGTAGATCTTGAACCCCGCCAGGTTGGGATCTTCGGGAACCTCCCACGCGAGGGTCGTCGAGGGCTGCACGGCGCCGCCGATGCGCACGTTGCCGGGCTGGGCGGGCGCCCAGGCGAGGGCCGCCATCGTGGCCGCGTTCAGGGCGGTCATCTTCGCCGCGTACGCGAAGTTCACGCCCTCGACCACGTCGCCGTAGTGGATCCCGTTCTCCACGCGCACGTCCTGGTGCTGGCGCACGTAGTTCTCGTGCGTCTCCATGATGCGCACGCCGGGGAAGCCGAGGTTGTTGAACGGGGTGTGGTGCCCTCCGCGACCGAAACGGTCGAGGCGGTAGATCATGATGGCGTCGAGATTGGGAAAGTAGACATCGGCGATGCGGGCCACGTAACGGGCGAGCTGCCGGCTGGGGCCGTCGACCTCCCCGCCGAAGGTCCGGTACCGCTGCCGCTGCCTCAGGTCTTCGGTCGCCGGCGTCGCTTCGGAGAACACGCGGAAGGTGTTGTTCTCGATGACGCCGTCGATGCCCTCGATGTTGCCGATCATGTCGTTGTTGAGAACGCCGACGATGTCCCAACCCTCGTCGCGCGCCACCTGCGCGGCCTTCTGCCCGCCGAAGAGGCCCTGCTCTTCGCCCGAGAGGCCCATGTACACGATGCTGGAGCCGAACTCGTATCGGCTGAGCAGACGCGCCGCCTCCAGCACCCCGGCCATACCGCTCGCGTTGTCGTTGGCGCCCGGCGCGTCGGTTTCGCCATCCGAACCGTTCGAGGCCCGCGAGTCGATGTCGCCCGACATGATGATGTAGCGGTTGGGGTGCACGGTGCCGCGCTGGATCGCGATCACGTTCACCACGTTGACCTCGCGCGGGATCCTGCGGCTCATCTCGGGCGTGACCAGATACTCCTGGTAGCTCACCTCGAGGCAGCCTCCGCACGCGGCCGAGATTCGCTCGAACTCGGCGTGGATCCATCGGCGCGCGGCCCCGATGCCCCGGGTGTCGGAGAGCGTGTCGGAGAAGGTGTTGCGGGTGCCGAACCCTGCGAGGCGTCGGATGTCGGCCTCGACCCGCGCCGGCGACGCGGCCGCGATGATGTCGTAGATCCTGGGATCCACGGCAGGTGGCACCTCGCCGGCAGAAGCGTCGGCCTCCTGCGCGAGCAACGGGGCGGCGGCCCAGGCCGTCACCGGTAGAACCAGGGCCGCGGCTCCAAGCGAGCCTGTCGCGCCCAGGGCGAGAGCGAGCTGTCGGATACGAGCGGGAACGGTCACAGGACGACTCCTTGGAGGTTGATCGAAGAGCAGGGCGTCCGCTGCCTCGGCGAGGGCCTAGGGCCCGCCGAAGGCCTTCACCATGCGGTACCAGAAATCGAGGGCTTCGTAGTAGGAGCGCACCAACACGCGCTCGTCCTTTCCGTGTGCGCGGGCGTCTTCCGGGTCGCCGAAGAGGGCGGAAACTCCGTACGTGGGAATGCCGCCGTTGCGGGTCGCCAGGCCGTCGGTGGCGCCCGTCGACATCGAGGGGATGATCGGCGCTCGGTCGAACATCTCGTCCACGAGACGCCGTATCGGCTCCATCACCTCGGGCGTCAGCGGCGACGGAGGCGAGGGCGTCGGCGTGTTCACACGGGCGAAGTGGACGCCGGTGTCGGCCACCACTTCGCGCAATCGCACCTCCACGTCGTCAGCCGACACGCCGGGGAAAACCCGGCAGTTGACGGTGGCCGTGGCGCTACGCGGCAGCGCGTTGTCTGCATGCCCCGCCGCGAGGCGCGTGGGCACGCAGGTCGTGTGCAGCAGGGCGTTGTAGTAAGGCGACCTGCGCGAGAGCCGCTCGGCCGCGGCCTCGTCGGGGGGGCTCGCTGCAACCGCCCGCAGATCGGCCGCCTCGCTGCCGGTCTTGGTC
>RFGQ01000346.1 GCA_003695865.1 Gemmatimonadota bacterium
GAGGTCCTCTGCGCTCAATTCGTGGTCGGCGTCGGCGTCATAGTAACGCCGTTGGAACACCTGCCCCGCCTCGCTCCAGTGGACCACGTCGGGATGGGCCCCCGCGAGCCGCGCGAACGCCGTGGTTCCCGATCGGGGGCAGCCGACGATGAACACGGGCCGATCGAGCGCCCACAGGCGTGCCGGGGCGAGCCCATGGACGAGCCATAGCAGCGGCCCCGCGCCCCACTTGACCGGTTCGAGCACGTAGCGCCGCAGCCGCGCGCGCGCGTCGGCCGAACCGCCCAACCGGATCCTGCCTTCGCCGACCTTCACGCCGATGGCCGGCTCCCCGTCTCGACACGGGCGAACGCCCGGGCGAGCGGCGACAGGCCCGACGTCGGAGAGGGCTCCGTCGCCGGCTCCCCGCCCGGGGCTCCGCTTCCGGTGCGCGCCCGCGCGCCCCGCACACGCCGGCCCAGAGTGAAGGCCATCGTCAGCGCGACCCAGAAGAGGGTCTCCCGCGCACCGTTGTGGGTCGTGCCGTACACGAAGACCGGGACCAGGTAGATGAGGGCCCACGCCCCCCCCTTTGCACCGATGGAGTACAGAAGCAGGATCAGCCACCCCAGTCCGACGATTCCGTAGGCGAAAAACAGGTTCGCGACGGTCGAGTGGACCTCCTGCGCACGGCCGGTGTGCACCCAGCGTTCCTCGGCGCCCTCCCCCGCACCGAACAGCGTGTACTGCGGCTGCTCGATGATCCGCGCATAGCCGCGTTCGTCGAGAATCTCTTCGGCCCCGCGACCGGCCATCATCACCATACGGCGCTGAATGCGGTCGACGGCTTCCACGTCGACCGAACGGAGCGAGCGCACAAGACGCGGGCCTGAAGCGAAGCCCACCAACAGCCCGGCGGCCACCACCGCGATGAGGCCCGAAGGCCGACGCAGAAACGCGACCGCCAGCGCCGCCAGCACGCCCGCCATGGCGGCGCGGGAGATCGCCACGACCGAGAGCAGGCCGGCGCCGCTCAGGATGGCGACCGACCAGACCTGCGACTGCAACCGACCCGCCACTCCGGCGTCGCGCGCGAACAGGTAGATCGTCGCGCCCAGCACCGCGAAGTATCCGAGCTGATTGGGCTTCGCGGCCAGCAGGGTCGCGCGGCTCGCGCCGACGTTCCCGAATCCCACGATCAAGCCGATCTGCAGGAACAGCGCGAGTACGATCCCGACCACCGTCACGCGCAGGAAGAGTTCGCCATAGCGTGCGTGGAGAAGAAAAAAGGTGGTTACGGCTAGGCCGTTGAACACGTAGTAGGCCGCGTTGAGCGCGATCTCGGTCCGACCGGTCTGCACGGTCCACGTCAGGTTGACGGCCGTGATGTAGGCGACGCCGATCCACATCACGGTGGCGAAGCGGCGCTGCGCGGCCGGGAGCGGCCCGCGGAGCCCCACCAGCGTCACCAGGGACAGGC
The DNA here is from genome assembly GCA_003695865.1 of Gemmatimonadota bacterium. Taxonomy (GTDB): domain Bacteria; phylum Gemmatimonadota; class Gemmatimonadetes; order Longimicrobiales; family Gaopeijiaceae; genus J028. The sequence continues at coordinate 1,460 of RFGQ01000346.1, forward strand.
CGGCGAGCAGGTAGTCGGACGGCTGTGGCGTGCCGAGCGGGAACGCATGCACCGGGTTCAGGAGCAGGTAGAGGAACCAGGCTGCGAGCGTGCCCGTGCGCAGCAGCGAAGGCAGTCGGTCGACGGTTCGCGTCACGGCCGCTGGCCACCTCCTTTACCGGTCGATCGCGCGAGGCCGCTCCGCATCAGCTTTGCCACCTCCCTGCCGTCGGCGCCGAGCACCCCGGCGGGCCACAACCACGCCATCCCCAAGACGGCAAGGGCCATGACCCCGACCGTTCCCACGAGCACGCTCAGGTCTCCCCGTCCGGCATCCCGAAGCGTGGAAGCAAGCATCACCGCGCCCCCTCCCGCAATCGCCGCGACGCCCAGGCCGCGCACATGGGCCAGGACGAACTCCCCCCAGCGCATCGAGACCAACTTCAGCGCAAGATGAGCCATGAGCACGTAGTTCACGAACAGCGCGCCCACCACACCCCAGCAC
>RFGQ01000036.1 GCA_003695865.1 Gemmatimonadota bacterium
CCGTCGGCTGCGGCTGAGCGGCCGCTCGCGGACGGCTCAGCGCCGGCCGCGGCGCTGGCGCCGGCGCTCGCGGCGGATCGCGGCCTCACGCTTGCGCTTCCGCTGCGCACTCGGCTTCTCGTAGAACCGCCGCTTGCGGAGCTCCGAGTAGAGACCGGAGCGCTGCACCTTCCGCTTGAAGCGGCGCAGAGCGCGGTCGAGGCTTTCGTTTTCCTGGACCGTGACTTCCAAGACGATCACTCCCCTTCGGTTGAGCTTCAGCCAACGAGACGATAAAGCTAAACGAGACTCACGCAGGGGGCAACGTCTCGCGGCGGCGGTCTGCGGCGGCCGAGCGTGTGCACGTCGCGGCGATCGGCCGGCCGCGGGTACCCTTCGGGCGGCGGCCCGGCGGGCGGGTGAGGTCGGTCGGGCCGCCACAGGCCGGAGAGGGCGGTCGGGCTACGGCCCGCGCGGGCGGGAAAAACGCCTTGCGGGTCTCGTAAACATATTGTTATCGTGGGGGGTCAAGCGGGGCGTCACGCCCCTGAAAAGGCGCGGTTTCAGGCGGGTGGCGCCGCAGAAACCAGCGCGAAAGCCCGGCGGCAGCGCCGGGCCTTTTTTGCCCGAAGCAGCCCGGGGCACCGGGTCCGTTCCGGGTTACAGACGACGAAAAAAGCGAGAGCCCCGGTTGGCGCCGGGGCCCTCGCTGTCGAGACACGGGCTTGGCGGCCCGCGCTTTTCTCGTGCGCTAACGGAAAAGCTACCGGACCCGTCGGAGTCGTGTCAAGGGTTTGGTGCGCCTCGCGCGAGCGTGGATCGCCCCCGTGTCTCGAAGTCGTATTCGATGACACGGGGGCGATCTCGCTTCCGCACGAGGGAGAACAGGATGAACGCCACGACCGCCAGCGGTGAGGTGCGCAGCCGGCCCGAGGCCATGGCCGACGTGCCGGGCGCATGCGAGCTGACGCTGACGCGCGCCGTCGTTCAGTACGGCGATGTCCACGAGGTCGACATGCCGGGTGGGCGCATTCAGGACATCGGGCTGGCACTCGTGCTCGACGGCCGTTACGCCGCGAGCGCGGAGGTGCTCGACCTGGGGAGCGCCACGGTGAAGATGCTCGATCTCAGCACCGAGCTGGTGGCGCTCGACTGGGCGTACGAGCCCACGGTCGAGCACGTGCAGGCCCTGTTGCGCGCACGGGCTGCCGAGCAGGAGGACGGTCGCGAACTGGCGCCCTATTGCCTGCAACTCGCTCTGCGCGTCCTCGAGCGGGTGGGGTTCAGCGCGCTCACACGCCCGACGTTCCTGCGTATCGGCTTCCGCGACATCTGCCGCGACCTCGACCTTCACGAGGGCACATCGGTGCGCATCCGGCTGGGCGATCGTCGCCTCACACGCGCCCATCTCGACTACGACACGAACGTCCTCATCTTCCGAACGCCCTCGCCCGTGCCCGATCCGGAGCTGGAGGCGGGCCTGCTTGCGGCCTTCCCGCGCTGCGAGGTGTCGCGCGTGACGCGTACCGACGGTGCTCCCGACGTGTCGTACCACGTGCGCCTCCCGCTGCCCGTGGACCTGCTCGAGGCGCGGCGCGCACTCGCGACCATCCGGCGCGGCCTCGCCGACCTGCTCGCGCGCTTCGAGCCCGATCGCTTCCGCACCGTCGAGGAGACGCTGGGCACGTTCGGCGCGCGCGAGACGCTCGCACGCCTGCAGGTGCGTACCCCCGCGCAGCGGGTGGTACCGCTGAGGGCGCACCTCGAGTCTTCGGTTCCGGCGACGGTCCATTGACGGTCCTCACGCACGATCCGGGGCATCCGCTTCCCAGCGGCGCGCTCACCGACTCCGGCCTGAGGAGGCGGTACCACGAGTACTGCCGCCAGCAGGTGGCGGCGCTCGTGGCGTTGCTGCCGAGAGAGGCGGTCCGCCCGCTCTACCGGCGCGCGAAGCAGTGGGCGGTCGAGGCCGGCGTGCACGAAGAGAAGGACCCCATGGCCACGCTCCACCGCTTCTGCCGGCGGCTGCTCCCCCTGCCGCCCTTCGAAGTGTGGCTGGCGGACTACGACCGCTACCCGCTCGCTCACCTCGGCGAGGTGCTCCCCTCGCCCGACGCCGACGATGTACCGATGGCGGTCGCCTCGGCCCGGCGTGCGGTCGCGCACGACGGTGCCGCCTGGTCGGCGCTGCTCAACACCTTCCGGGACGGCGGCGTGTGGCGTGGGTTCATCTCGTTCACGCTCGTGGAGGGCGAGCGGGTGGTCCGCACCGCCGACATCTTCTGCGAGGACGCCCCGGAGGCGGTTCGCGCGCGTTTCGAGGAGCTCACCGACGACACGCTGCGCGCTTTTCTCAGGTCGGCTCTCCCCTGACCATTTTTTCAAAAAAATCATCTTGTGGACAACCTGCGCACGGCTGCTGGGCGGGGGCCGTCAAAGCATTGTGAGAACACAGGATGGCTTGCCCTGACCCGGGCCGAAATGGAGCTTCCGACGCAGCCGGGAACAAGTGGATTCGCGATCTGCGCTCAAATCATAAATGATTGCAGGACAACGAGTTACGGATTCGTGAGGATTCTCTCACGCGCGTCACGAAAGGGTTGCGCCCCCTCTCGCAGGGGTGTACGTTGGAGTCGCCTCGAGGCAGTTCCACAGACATCGTCGGATGCATCACCGAGCGGCTGCGGCCGCGTTGTATCGGTGTGTGTTTTCCACAAGTTTTCCACACTCGAACACCTCGAGGATCCAGCGCATGTGGGATACCCGGTCGGTCCAGATCAACGTTCGTCTTCCCCGAGACCTCGCCGAAGAGGCCGAGGAGGTGCAGCGGACCGATCCGGAGTTCCTGAGCCGCATCGTCCTGTACGGCCTCACGCGACGGTCGGTCTACCGGCACCTGCGTGATCGGGTCGAGAGCGGCGAGGGCGCGGACGAGGCCGAATCGCTCCACTCGATGGGTTCACAGATCGTACTCTGAGCCGACCGTGTCGTCGGCCCGGGTGCCGCCGCGCGACACCCCCCGGGAGATCGAGCGCCGGGGCGGAAACACTTGACGTAACGCCCTGTCCCGCCCGATCCTAACCCCGAACGACGTACCGGATCCGTAGCGCCGCCTCCGGGCAGGAGGTGGCGCTACGTTTCGCCGCACCGGGAGCCCGACGGTGAGCGAGGCGAGAAAGCCCAGCGGGGCCCGTCGGGAGACGGGCGAGCCAGAGGACGTCCTGCGCGCGAAGTATCTCGATTACTGCTCGGCGCAGGTAGCGGACCTTCTGTTGCTCCTGAGCCCCGACGAGATCTATCGCCTCGCCGAGGAGGCGCATCGGCGTCGGGGCGGCACGGGCACCCTCACCTATCAGGACATGGTCCGTCTCGCGACGGAGCGGATTTCGTCGCGCCTGGTGCTGCCGCCCTTCGAGGTGTGGGCCGACGACTACCGCCGGGCGCCCCAGCGCTACGAGGCGTACCTGCTCGGCCTCTGGGAGCGCGAGGTCGACCGCGAGCCCGACGCCTGACCCGGCTGGCCCCGCGCGCCGGCCTCTCGCCTTCCGATGCGTGCCGTCGTCCGGACGCCTGGTGCGTCGCTCGCCCGGTGTCTGCTCACGCATCGGGTGCGTGACACCATCGACGTCGCACGGGCCTGCGCCCAGCACCGAGCCTACGTCGAAACCCTCGAGTCGCTCGGTTGTAGCGTGGCGTGCCTGCCGCCCGCCGACGACCTGCCCGACGCGGTCTTCGTCGAAGACACCGTTGTGGTGCTTCCCGAGGTTGCGGTGGTCACGCGCCCCGGACACCCGTCCCGCCGCCCCGAGGTCGAGGCGGTGGCGAGCGTGCTGGCTCCGCACCGAAGGCTCGTGCGGATGCAGGCTCCGGCCACGCTGGACGGCGGCGACGTGCTGCGGGTGGGACGCGACCTGTTCGTCGGTCGCTCTACCCGTACGAACGACGAAGGCGTGCGCACGCTCGCGGCGACCGTCGAGCCCCTGGGATACCGGGTCCGCGACGTGGAACTGCGCGACGCACTCCACCTGAAGACGGCGGCGACCGCCCCCTCCGAAGGGTGCCTGCTCCTCAACCCGGACTGGGTCGACCAGCGCGACTTCCCCGGCATCGAGTGCCTCGAGGTCGATCCCGCCGAGCCGTTCGGGGGCTGCGTTCTGCCGCTGGCCGGACGTGTGCTCGTGCCGGCGTCGGCGCCTCGCACCGGGGCGGTGCTGAGCCGAGCGGGCTACGCGACGCAGGCGCTCGACATCTCGGAGTTCGAGAAGGCGGAGGCCGGACTCACCTGCCTCTCGGTCCTCTTCTGATCCGATCGCCGGCCGTACCCGGCGAGCTTCAGAAGGGCAGGTCGTCGTCGGGCTGCGAGATGGGCGTGTCGCGCGGGGCGGCAGGACGGCTCTGATAGCCGCCACCACCGTCGCCGAAGTCTCCACCGCCCATGCCGCTGCCCGAGCCCAGCATGATCATCTCCTGCACGACGATGTTGGTCCAGTAGCGGGTTCCACCCTGGTCGTCCTGCGTCTGGCTGTATTCGATGCGGCCCTCGACGTACAGGCGGTCACCCTTCTTCACCCACTGCTCGACGATCTCGGCGAGGCGGCCGAAAAAGGTGAGGCGGTGCCACTCGGTCTTCTCCTGCTGCTGACCGTTGCGGTCCTGGAACTGGCGGTTGGTCGCCAGCGAGACCTTGGCCACGCGAGAGCCGCCCGACGTGGCGCGGATCTCGGGGTCGGAGCCAACATTGCCGATCAGGATCACCTTGTTGAGCGAGCGGGCCATCGCCTGGACTCCTTGGCGTTTCGTCGGTCGGAGGATCGGTCGGACGGCCGGGGCCTCCCTCCTCTGCGGGGCGGCCCCGAAGCCCCCCCGGGGGGGCACAAGGTACTGAAGGGCCCGGGCCGGCGCTACGGACTTCCCGGCACGCGTGCCTCGCGTAGAATAGAGGGTCGCCCGGGAGCCCCGGGAATGATCGGATCCGACACGGACGGTCTGTCATGAGCGATCTGCAGTACATCCGCGTGGAGTGGGACGAAGACCTCGCGGTGGTCTACGTCGACCGCCAGGAGAAGCTGAACGCGCTGAACGCCGAGGTCGTGCAGGAACTCGGCCGCGTATTCAACGACCTCCGCGACGACGATCACGTGCGCGGCATCATCCTGACCGGTGCCGGCGAGAAGGCGTTCGTGGCGGGTGCCGACATCGGCGAACTCGCCAAGATGGACCCGCTCGGTGGTGTGAAGGTGAGCCGCGACGGCCAGCAGGTCTTCGCGCGTATCGAGCGTTTCCCCAAGCCGGTCCTGGCGGCCGTGGGCGGCTACGCACTGGGCGGCGGATGCGAACTGGCGCTCGCCTGCCACCTGCGGATCGCGTCCGAGAACGCCCGCTTCGGGCTGCCCGAGGTGGGCCTCGGGATCATCCCCGGCTATGGGGGAACGCTGCGCCTGGCTCGCCTCATCGGCCTGGGTCGCGCGATCGAGCTCACCCTCACGGGCCGGATGATCGAGGCCCGGCGGGCCGAGGAGATCGGCCTGGTGAGCGCGGTGGTGCCGCGCGACGAACTACTCGACCGGGCGAAGGCCCTCATGCGCGAGATCACGAAGAACGGTCCCGTGGCCGTGCGCCTCGCGCTGGAGTCGATCTACCTCGCGCTCGACTCCTCGCCGGGCAACGCAATGCGCTTCGAGTCGGCGCTCTTCGGTCTGCTCGCGTCGACCGACGACATGCGCGAGGGGATGACGGCCTTCCTGGAGAAGCGCAAGCCCGACTTCAAAGGTCGCTGAGAAGGCGGGCGCTCCGGCTCAGCCGCCCGCGTCGCCCGGGTTCACCCACACGGAACGGCGGCCGATGCGCCATTCGACGCGGTCGCCCGGCTGAAGTACGAACAGGTCGGAGCGGAACTCCTGCCCCCCGGTCTCGCGCGCCAGAAGCTGCCAACGGGTGGTTCGGAGCTGACGGCCGAACTTGAACTCTCGCAGTTCGGCCAGGCGCACCGTGCCCAGCCGGATGTGGTCCCTCGAGCCCTCGGGCACCAGGTAGATGGTGAGCGAACTCGCGCTCGTGTGCCTGTTGTCGATGCGCACCGTCACGGCGCGTGCCCGGTCTTCGGTCGATCCGGGCATGGCGGACCGGGTCGAGACGCAGCCTGCGGCGAGGACGGCGCACAGGAGGGCGCCCGCGGCTGCGGGGTAGGGAGTGGCGAGCTTCATCGAACGGCCTCCGGACGAGACTCCTTTCCGTCTGCTGCACAAGAACGCCCACGGTCGCCGTTGCGTTCCGGGGCGCGCGCGCCCCGTGTCTCTCGGCGCTTCGGGTGCCCGGCGGACGTGCTGCGGACGGCCTCGAGGCGACCCTGCGGGCGGCGCGGACGGCCGTGGTCGCCAGGTCGCTTCTCCTGCGGGGTATGCACGGGGCGTATGTTATTGCCCTGCAATATCTTCAGGCCTCTCTACCTCCCTGGTTCGAGACCGGCCGAAGTGTTAGATTCCTTCATGCGAACGACCCTCCCGCGGACCGCCCGGCGTTGCGGCTGAGCGTGCTGCGCCTCCGGCACTTCCGGAACCTGGCTCCTCAGGAGCTCACCCTCCCCGCAGAGGGCGTTGCGATCGTCTCTCCAAACGCCCGGGGGAAGTCGAACCTGGTCGAGGCGATCTACTATCTCGAAACCTTTCGGTCGTTCCGGGGAGCGCGCGATGCACAGCTCGTGGGCTTCCAGGCCGATGCATTCCATGTGCGGGGCGTCGTGCGGGACGAGTCGGACACCGAGCTCGAAATCGGCGCCGCTTACGAGCGCTCCAGTCGCCGCAAGAGGGTCACGCTCGACGGAGTGCCGGCCGGCCGCCTGGGAGACGCGCTCGGCCGTGTGGCCGCGGTGGTCTTCTCGCCGTCCGACGTGGGGCTCGTGAGCGACGGCCCGCATGCGCGCCGCCGCTTCCTCGACATCGTGCTCTCGCTCAACGCGCCGGGCTATCTGGACGCATTGCAGCGCTACCGGCACGCGCTGGCGCAGCGCAACGCGGCGCTGAAGTCGGCCGGCGCGCAGCAGCCGGTGGACGTGTGGGACGCCGGGCTGGTCGAGGCAGGCTCGCGCGTGATGGACGCCCGCCGCGCGTGGGTGGAACGC
>RFGQ01000347.1 GCA_003695865.1 Gemmatimonadota bacterium
CCCCTCGACACACGGTGGGCGTCGCCCGCGTGTACCCACCGGCCCCGTCCCGGCGCTGGGAGGCGTCAGTCTGTGCGCATGGTCAGCGCCGGATCGACCCGTGCGCTGCGCCGGGCCGGCCACCAACTGGCCGCCCACGAAGCGCCTCCGACCAGCGCCGCTACGACGCCGAGCGTCAGGGGGTCCGTGGGTTGCACCCCGTAGAGCAGGCCCTCCACGACGCGCCCGGCAGCCAGCGCTCCGGCGACGCCGACGACGAGCCCGACCGTGGCCATCCCAAAGGCACCCCGCTGCACCAGGCTTCGCACTTCCTCGGGCCGCGCACCCAGCGCCAGCCGGATGCCCATCTCGCGGGTCCGCCTCGCCACCGCGAACGACACGACGCCGTAGATCCCCAGCGCCGACAATCCCAGGGCGAGCAGCGCGAACGCCGCGAGCAGCGTCAGCGTGAGCCGGCGCTCGGCGGTGCTGCGGGCGACGAGCCTCTCGAGCGGCTCGACGCGCGCGGGTACGAGGGGATCGAAGTCCCGCAGGAGGTCGCGCAGGGTCGCGGTGGGGGCCGTGGGGGAGCCCGCCGCCCGCGGGCCGCGCGCGACGAGCCCGGCCGCCCGTGCCCGGGCGGGCCGCTGACGATAGTGGAAATAGTAGGTCGCGGGCGCCTCCGCCGTGAGGCCCTGGTAGCGAACATCCCCGACCACGCCGATCACGGTCGCCCACCGGTTGCGCACGTCCCAGGGCAACTCCTCGCTCAGCGACGCGTCGAGGTAGCCGTCCATGCCGCCTCCGTTCATGCGCTTGCCGATCGGATCCTGGCCCGGCCACGCGGCTTCCGCGAAGGAGCGACTCACCACGACGACGTCGGGTCGGCCGGCGTCGTCGCCCGGCTCGAACAGGCGGCCGCGGAGCAGGGGGATGTCGAGCGCTGCGAAGAATCCGGTGTCCACGACCTGGTAGGCGCCGCTGCGCGTGGGTTCGGGGCCGCCCTCGACGCGCACCGAGCCGCTCGCAAAGCCCGCGCCCATCGGGATCAGGGATCCCAGGCCGGCCGACGCCACGCCTGGCCTGGCCGCCAGCTCCGCCAGCAGCCGGTCGTAGGCGGCCACGAGCGCCGCGTCGTCGGGGTACAGCGAAGGGGGGAGTTGAAGGTTTGCGACGGCGACAGCGCCGGAGTCGAAGCCCGGGTCCACCGCGAGCACGCCGGCAAGGCTGCGGGCAAGCAGGCCGCCCGTGGTGAGCAGCACGGTGGCCAGCGCGATCTGGCCCGTGACCAGGATGGGCACGCGACCGCGCCGGCCCCCGCCGGTGACGCTGCGGCTCGCGCCCCCGAGGGCGCGCCCCGGCTCCACCCGCGCGGCCCGCACGGCCGGGGCGAGCCCGAAGAGCGTGGCGGTGAGCACCGCCGCGGCACCTGCGATCGCGAGCGCCGTTCCGCTCACGTGCACGTCCTCCAGCCGCGGGAGCGCGGTGGGGGCGCCCCGCCGCACGGCAGCCAGCACGCCCGCCGCCAGGCCCGTCCCGGCCAGGGCGCCGAGCGCTGAGAGGAGACTCGCCTCGGTGAGGAGTTGGCGTGCGAGCCGCCCCCGTCCCGCGCCCAGCGAGGCCCGCACCGCCATCTCCTGCAGGCGCGTCTCTGCCCGGGCGAGGAACGTCCCGGCCAGGTTGGCGCAGGCGATCAGAAGCACGAGCAGGGCCCCCGAGGCGAGCAGCAGCAGGGGACGGCGCGCGCGGGCGGTGAGCGCGTCGTGCAGTCGCCGGACCACCACGCCGGTGGCAAGGTAATCGCCCGCAGGCTCGCCCGCGGTGAGGCGGCCCATGAGCGCGTCGAGTTCGCGCTGGGCGGTGTCGAGGTCGACCCCCGGCGCCAGGCGTGCGAGGGCACGGTAGTTGTGCGCCGTGCGGCTGTGTTCGCCCCAGACCTCGAGCTCGATCGGGAACCAGAGGTCGGTGCCCGCCGGGAAGTCGAACGACGCCGGCAGCACCCCCACGATCCGAAGGCGCATGCCGCCGGCGTCGACGCTCAGGTTCTCCAGATCGGTCCGGGACCCGAGTTCCCGCTGCCAGAATCCGTGGCTCACGACCGCCGCCGGGTCGGCTCCGGCGCGGTGCTCGTCGGGACGGAGCAGCCGGCCCGACTCAGGCTGTACGCCCAGCGTTGTGAAGAATCCGGCGCTCACGCGGGCCACCTGCCCGGCCACGCCCCGCTCGGGTCCGAGGATGGTGAGCGACTGAGGCACGTACGCCCCCCAGCCCACGGCCGATCGGGAGCGGGCTTCCCAGTCGAGAAAGTTGGGCCATGCGGCGCCCATCACCTGGAAGCGCTCGCTGCGTTCGAGCACCGTGACGATCCGCCCGGGGTCCTGGAAGGGCAGCGGCCGTAGAAGCACACCCTCCACGACGCTGAACACGGCCGTATTGGCGCCGATGCCGAGCGCGAGCGTGCCCAGCGCGACCAGCGTCATGCCCGGGGTGCGCCGCAGGGTGCGGAACGCGAAGCGGACATCCTGCAGGAGCGCCTCGAGCCTCAGCGCGCGGCGCCGCCGGCGATCGTGACTGCGGGCGATCTTCTCCATCCTCCTCCTCACCTCCTCTTCGTCTCCGAAGCGGCGCCGGGCCTCGGCGCGGGCCTCGGCGGCCGTCCATCCGTGGGCGATCAGGTCTTCCGTACTGAGCGCGAGGTGCGCGTCCAACTCGCGCCGCACGTCGTCTTCGACCGGCCGGGGGTGGATCGGACGTCGGCCGCCGGGCCCGGCCGACGGACGGCCCTCATCGCTCATGTGCCCCCCCGCGCGCCGAGCACGGCCTCCATGGCGTCGACGTAGTGCCACCAGCGCGCCAGCTCGCGTTCCAGCCGCTCGCGCCCGGACGCGGTGAGCTCGTAGAAGCGGGCCTCACGGCCGGTGTCGGTCGTGTCCCAGAACGCGCTCAGCGCCCCCGCCTTCTCCAACCTGCGCAGGGCGGGGTAGAGGGCGCCCTCTTCCACCGTGAGGCGCCCTCCGGTGGCGTCGCGGATCGCCCGCGAGACGCCGTAGCCGTGCAGCGGCCCGTGCGCGAGCGTCTTCAGGACCAGCACGTCGAGCGTGCCCTTGATCAGATCCATGCCCTCCTCCTCTATGCATAAGACTTATGGGTATCCACCAGGGTTGCAACAGGGACTCCGCGGCCGTCTCTTGGCCGGGGCCGCTCCGCCCGGGGCGGCGCTCGTGTCCGCTCCTGCGAGGCGATCATGGGACTCGACAAGCGCTGGGAGGGTTACCGCTCTTTCTCGTACCTGCGCCCGGGTGTGGACTACCGCGCCTTCGAACTCGCGCCCGAACTCGACCGCGTACCCCCAGCGCCGGTGCCGCTCACGCCCGAGGAAGAAGCGCGCGCGGAGCGGCTCGAGCGCGAACTCATCCTGATCTCGCTCCACGAGCACGTCGGCGTGTTCCCGGCCGACATCGCGCGCACGCCCGACTACGTGCGCGAGGGACGCATGGCGACGGCGTTCGAAGGCCTCGCTGCGTCGGCGTGGGACGCGGTGTTCGACAACCTCATGGACGGGATCGGGGCCATCCACTCGCGCCACGGGTGGCAGTGGGAGGACGTGCTGCACGACCTGGGCATGCGCCTGTGCGACCTGGCGCATCAGGACTTCGTCGTGCCCGCCCTGCGCGTGCACGACATCCGGCGGGCGCATGCGGAGGGGCGCGTGGCCTGGGTAGCGTCCCTCGAAGGCGCGGCCATGATCGAGAACGACCTGGACCGCATCGAGATCCTTCACGGCTTCGGGGTGAGGGCCATGGGGATCGCCTACAGCGAGGCGAACGCGCTCGGCTCGGGGCTGAAGGAGCCGCGCGACGGCGGGCTCACGGTGTTCGGGCGCCGTGCCGTGGAGCGGATGAACCGCGTGGGCATGCTCATCGACTGCTCGCACTGCGGCGACCGGACCACGCTCGACACGATCGCGTGCAGTGAGCGTCCGGTTGTGCTCAGCCACATCGGCGCGCGTGCGCTGTGGGACTCGAATCGGCTTGCGCCGGATGAAGTACTCGAGGCCTGTGCAGCGTCGGGCGGCGTGATCGGGATCGAGGCGGCGCCCCACACCACGCTCACCCCCGAGCATCGTCGGCACGACCTCGAGGCGTTCATGGCCCACTTCGAGTACGTGAAGGCGCGGGTCGGCATCGATCACGTGGCCTTCGGGCCCGACACGCTCTACGGTGACCACGTGGGGCTGCACCACACCTACGCCGCGAACCTGTCGCTCGACGAGTCGCGGCGTGGAGCCGAAGCCGGGGAGGGGCCGGCGGCGTTCGACGAGGTGCCCTACGTGGAGGGGATCGAGAACCCGACCGAGGGCTCCCACAACATCGTGCGATGGCTGGTCAAGCACGGATACGGCGACGAGGACATCGCCAAGGTGATGGGCGGAAACGTGCTGCGGGTGCTGGAGGCCGTCTGGGCCTGATCGCGCCCGGCGTACTGGAGGGCGCCGCCGCGCGGCGGGTGCGGCGGGTCGTGCTGTGCGCGCTCGCTGCGGCCGTGCCCCCGCTCTCGGCCGGGGGGCACGGC
>RFGQ01000348.1 GCA_003695865.1 Gemmatimonadota bacterium
CCGAGTGCGTGGCCGCGGAGGATCCGGGATACTCGTACGAAACCACCGAGACGGCGTGGCACGTGCTCACCGACTTTCTGCTGCCGGCCGTGGTCGGGACCGACTTCGACGCGCCGGAGCGGGTACTGGAGCCCGCGGCGTGGGTGCGCGGCCACGCCATGGCGAAGGCGGCCGTCGAGATGGCCGCCTGGGACCTGGACGCCCGCGCCCGCGGCGTGTCGTTGGCCGAGCGCCTGGGCGGCGAGCGGGAGCGTGTGCCGGTGGGTGTGAGCGTGGGCCTGCAGCCCGATGACGAGACGCTGCTCGACCGCGTGGCCACCTACGTCGCCGAGGGCTACGCGCGCATCAAGATCAAGATCAAGCCGGGGCGGGACGCCCCCATGCTGCGGCGCGTGCGAGAGGCGTTCCCGGACGTTGCGTTGATGGCCGACGCGAACTCGGCGTATACGCTCGCGGACCTCGACGTGCTGCGTGCGCTCGACGATCTGGACCTGATGATGATCGAGCAGCCGCTCGCGCATGACGACGTGCTCGATCACGCTCGGCTGCAGGCCGAGCTCGCCACGCCGATCTGCCTGGACGAGTCGGTTCGCTCGCTGCACGACGCACGCCTGGCGCTCGAGCTGGGCGCGTGCCGCATCGTCAACATCAAGCCGGGTCGCGTGGGGGGGCTGGCGAGCGCGCTTGCGATCGCGGGGTTCTGCCGGGCGCGCGGTGTACCGGTGTGGTGCGGCGGAATGCTCGAATCGGGCGTGGGGCGCGCCCACAACGTGGCGCTCGCGAGCACGGCGGGCTTCACGCTACCGGGCGACATCAGCGCCAGTCGCCGCTACTGGGAGGAGGACATCGTCGAGCCGGAGTTCACGGTCGAGGACGGGACGATGGCGGTGCCCCGTGAGCCGGGCATCGGCGTGCGTCCACGCCGCGACCGGATCGATGCGCTCACGGTGCGCACCGTCACCCTGAGGGGATGACGACAGAGGTGTCGAACTACGGTGCGCCGGACGGCGGGGCTCCGGCGGGTCCATCCACGGCCGGGCCGCCCGGGTCGGCCGGGCCGGCCGGGTCGGCATCGGCATCGGGGACGCCGCCTCCATAGTCGAACTTCTCGGTGCGCAGCCGCACGCGCCGGGTCGGTACGCCCAGGATGCGCACGAACAGCCGGCGGGCGCCGCGTCCGAGCGCCCCGCCGAGGCCGCCGCCGCGCTCCTCGCGCGCCGTTTCGCCGGCCGCGCCCTCACCGGAATCACGCCCCGCGACGTCTCCCCGCAGCCAGCGCTCGAGTTCCTGCAGGTCCGAAAGCGAGAGCGTTTCGACCTCGACCTGCCCCAGGTAGTAGAAACGCCCCGGCCGCCGCGGGGCGAGGGGCAGGCGAAATGCGCGCTCGAGCGTACGGGTGACGCCGGCGAGCGAGCGCTCGACGGGCGGTGGCAGCGGCTGGTCCGTGCGCGCGGGAGCCGGCTCGGCGTCCGGGGGCGGCGCGGTATCCGGCGGCGGAGGCGACCCCGTAGGGCGGGAGGCGTCCGGAGACGGCCGCCCGTCCGGCTCGATGCGCACGTGATAGAGGCTGTCGAGCGGGTCGTAGAGCACCGTGGCGCGCCACTCGGCTCGCCCCTCCTGGTTGTCGAAGAAGCGGTCGCGCCACAGTTCGGCGGTCACGTGCACCCGCACGGGAAGCCCGGAGTGGAGCGCGCGCTCCAGATCGGGCCGGAGCAGCAGGTCGCCGAACTCGAAGTGCACCACACCGCTCTCCGGCTCCGCGCGCAGAGCCGGAGGCCGCTCGACACGCTGCCCCACGGCGGGCTTCGCCAGGAGCAGCGCGGCGAGGAAGACGCCGAGCCGTCGCCGGACGAGGGTCAGAAGCGCCGCCCCAGTCTGAGGATCACACGGCTCCCCGAGCCCCCGCGCACGGGGAGCGCCCAGTAGACGCCCAGGGATCCGAGGTAGACACCGAGCCCCACGTCCACCGCCACGCGCGTATCGCTCCCCGCGAATCCCTCATCGACGGTGGTGAACGACTCTCCGGCCCCGACGTCGGCGAACGCCACCCATGAGGGGTTGAACGTCACCAGGGGGCCGTCGTCCCCGCCGCCGACCTCCCAGTCGAGGTCGGCGTACTGGCGCACCTCGAGTTGCAACAGCCACACCCGGTCGCAGCCGTAGCCGGGCAACGCCTCCACGACCCGGTCGCCGACCCGGAGCGGGATCAGCCCGTCTCGGGCGGCGCACGAGAGCGCGAAGCGGTCGAGGCCCGGCAGGGTCCCCTGGCCGCCCAGCGCGTGCTGGAACTGGGCGGGCAGCGCCTCGTCGCGCAGCGAGCCCGCAAAAACGCCCCGCACGCCGACCTCGGAGGAGGGTCCGAGCCGCAGGTAGCGGCGCAGGTCGACGAACGCGTGCGTGAAGTCGGTGGCCGTCTCGAGCGCCGGCCCCTCGCCCTCGGGCGGGAGGGTGCCGGCCGGAGGCACGAGGGCCTCGCCCGGGGTGGCCAGGTCGCCGCCCAGTCCGGTGGTGAGCCTGGCCCGCAGCAGCCAGCCCCACGTGGGGTCGTCCTCGTCGTTGCGCGTGTCGTACGAGATCGATCCCTCGAGCGTACGCAGGCTACCCCGGGCCACGCGCGGCTGGGGTCTCCATGCGGCTTCGTTGTCGCGCAGGGTGAGCGGGCTGCCCGGCTCCACGAACCCGAAGTCGTCGTCGCGATAGGCCAGCCCGAAGCCCACGCCGTGGGCCGTGGAGCGGTAGCGCAGGTAGGCACCCCAGCCTTCGCGCTCCACCCAGTCGCGCATGTCTTCGCGGAACAGGAACGTCGACAGCGACGTCTCGACGTCACGCACCTTCCAGGACTCGATGGGCGTGATCTGCGAACGCGCCTCGACGCCCAGCCGCAGGCCGCCGTCGCGGGTCAGGCGTTGCTCGGCGCGCACGCGGAAGCCGAAGTCGTCGTCGTCACCGGGGTCGAAGCCATTGTCGGAACGCCAGATGGCAAACGCCTCCAAGCGGAAGCGGCGCTCTCCTGCGGTTTCGAGGATCGGCCCGAAGAGCAGCGGCAGGCCCTCGACCCGGTTGTAGGCGTCTTCGGAGCGCACGCTCAGACGTGCGCGGCCGAAGCGCAGGGCATCGGGCAGGCGCTCGGTGACGGGTTCGGACGCGCGCAGCGCGATGCGATCGCCGCTGCGCCGGTAGCGCAGTCGCGAGCGGTAGACCGCGACGGCCCCGCTCACGCCCCCGTTCTGCCATCCGAACGCGTCGCCGCCGACCACCACCACGTCGCCCTCCACCCGGCCCCCCTCGGCCACCCGGAGGTCGCCGTTGACCACGACCACCGCGCCCTGGACCGTGCCCTCCACCACCAGAGACCCGCCGAGCACCGCGATGTCGCCCACGATCGAGCGGCCGGCGGCCACCCGCTGCGGACCTGCGAGCCGGAGCGTCGCCCCGTCGTTGTAGAAGTCCACGATCGCGGCGGCGACATCTTCGGGAATGCGGTCCTCGACAAGGGGCTCCCCCTGCATCGCGGCCAGCGGAGCGGAGCCGGCCCACAGACCGGGGGCCACGAGCAGCAACGACAGGGCCGTGGTCGATGCTCTGATCCTCATGCACACTCCTTTGGCAATTCGGCGCACCCGGCGGGGTCGCGAGCCTGCGATCGGTCCCGGGGCCGCTGGTGTCCGCGGGTTTTCCGGGCAAGGCCCGTACCCGGTCCGGCCCACCGCGCGTCCGCGGGATCGGCGGCCCGAGGCCTGATCTCCGCCGCGCCGAGAGGTCACGGAGCGTGACGATCCGACACGGCCGAAGGGGGGTCGTCCCCGGGCTCGCCCCCGCCTGGGGCGGCGGGGTCCCCGCCGCCGGAGGTCTCGCTGCCCGGCTCGTCGTCGACCCGGGCGTCGGCGCCGTCCTCGTCGTCTCCCCGCAGCCCCAGTCGCTTCATGCGGCGGTATAGATTGGCCCGATCGGTGCGCAGGCGGCGACCCGCCTCGGCGATGTTGCCGCCGGCGGCGTCGAGAGCGCCGCGGATGAGCGCGCGTTCGTAGTCCTCGAGCCGCTGCCTGAGAGAGCGGGGGTCGCCGTCGACGTACGGGGGTGCCTGGGGAGCGCCGCGTCCGGCCGGAAGCACGGCCCGCACGTCGGGTGCGTCGATCGTCACGCCCGAACCCAGGATGACGAGCCGCTCGACCACGTTGAGCAGCTCGCGCACGTTGCCCGGCCAGTCGTACGCCACGAGCGCCTGCATGCCCGCGTCGGTCACGTTCGGGCTGGGCATGCCGTAGCGGCGCCGCAGGCGTTCGAGCGCATGGTAAACCAGGGGCCGGATGTCTTCGCGGCGTTCACGCAGCGGAGGAAGGTGGATCGGTACGACCTCGAGCCGGAACAGGAGGTCCTCGCGGAACTCGCCCTCCTCGACGGCCTCGCGCAGGTCGCGGTTCGTGGCCGCGATCACACGCACGTCGACGGCGATCGGTCCCGTGCCTCCGACGCGCTCGATCACGCCGGCCTCGAGTGCGCGCAGCAGCTTGGCCTGCGCCTCGGCGCCCAGGTCTCCCACCTCGTCGAGGAAGAGCGTACCTCCGTGCGCGAGCTCGAAGCGGCCGCGGCGACGCTCGCCGGCACCCGTGAAGGCGCCCTTCTCGTGGCCGAACATCTCGCTCTCGACCAGGTCGCGTGGGATGGCGGCCGAGTTCACCCGCACGAAGGGGCCGCCCCGGCGAGGCGACAGGCCGTGGATGGCGCTCGCGACCAGCTCCTTGCCGGTACCGCTTTCGCCCGTGATCAGAACACGTGCGTCGGTGGGCGCGACGCGTCGGATGAGGTCGCGCACCCGCTCCATCGCCGCCGACTCGCCCACGAGCTGGGCGTCGGGGCCGAGCTCTTCGCGAAGCGCTCGTGCCAGATCCCGCGCCCGGCTCACCTCGAGCGCACCCTGTACGGTGAGCAGCACGGCCTCGGGTGTGAGCGGCTTCTCGATGAAGTGGAAGGCACCCTCTTTGGTGGCCTTCACCGCGTCGCTGAGCGTGGCCTGGCCGCTCATCATCACCACGGGCGTGCCGGGCAGGGCGTCGCGCAGACGGGGGAGCGCGTCGAGGCCGCTCATGCCCGGTAGCGCCAGGTCGAGCAGAATCACCTCGGGCCGCTCCTCGGCGGCGAGACGGATTCCTTCCTCGGCGGTGGCGGCCTCTGCGACGCTGTAGTCCTCGGACCGCAGAAGCGCGCCCAGCATGCGCCGCAGGTTCGCCTCGTCGTCGATGATCAGGATGTTCATGCCGTCTCCGTGGGCGTGGACGCGCCGCTCCGCCCCGTGGGGTCCTCGGCTTCCGCCGCCGCCCCGCCCAGGGGCAGGCGCACGGTGAAGCGCGCTCCACCTCCCGGGGCCTCGCCCACGTGGACGGTGCCGCCGTGGTGGAGCACCGTCTGCCGTACGAGCGCCAGTCCCAGTCCGGTTCCCCGGCGCTTGGTGGTCACGTCGGGCGACCAGATGTCGTCCCTCAGTTCGGGGGGCACGCCCGGACCGTTGTCGTCGACCGTCACCACCACGGCCTCGTCGTCCGCGGCGAGGGCCACGTGGACGCGCGCGCCGTCGGGGCCGCTGTGGACCTCGGCCGCCTCGAGCGCGTTGACCACCAGGTTGCGCAGCACCCGCCCGAGCGCGTCCACGTGTCCGTGCACGTGTGGCGCGCCGCCCGGCGGCACGTGCAGCGTGACCGTGCGCCCGAACGGGGCCGTCAGCCCCTCGAGCAGCTCGACCAGGTCGACGGGGGCGGCGGGGCCGTCGGGCATGCGGCCGAACTGGCTGAACGAACGCGCCATCTCGTCGAGCCGCGCGACCTCGTCGACCAGTACGCGGC
>RFGQ01000349.1 GCA_003695865.1 Gemmatimonadota bacterium
CACCGAGAACGCGGTGGAGCAGCTCGAGACCGGCGAGTCGCAGCAGGTCTACAACTTCACGCTGGAGGCGACGTATTCGCCGCCGCCTCTGGACGAGCTCGAAACGGTGCCCCTGCTCGGGGCGGCCGAGGCCGGGCTCGGGAGCTGAGGGAACGGTATGGCACTGATCCCCGAAGATCCGAAGCAGAGGAACGCCCTCTTCGTCGGCATCCTCGCGCTGGCGGGGTTGTACCTGTTCAACTCGTGGTGGCGTGCGCCGCGCATCGAGCAGTTGACCGCCGACGAGACCAGGCTCGAGGACCTGGAACGCGAGAACCGGCGGGCCCAGGTGATCGCGACCCGCGGAGGTGCGGAGCTCGAGGAGCGGATGGCGCTCTACGAGCGGCACATCTCGCAGCTCGAGCAGCTCATTCCCGAGTCCGAAGAGGTCGCCGCCCTGCTCAACGACCTGGCGTTCCAGGCGCGGCAGGCGGGGCTTCGTCTGCAGCTCATGGAGCCCGAAACCCCCGAGCCGGGCACGTACTACACCAAGCAGACCTACCACATCCAGGTGATCGGCGAATACCACGACGTGGGCCGCTTCCTGGCGCGCATCGCGTCGCTGAGCCGCATCATCACGCCGATCGACCTCGACATTCAGGTCTTCGACGACCAGCAGAACCTCTACGACTACGAGGCGCCCGTGCTGGCCGACTTCCGCATCCAGACCTACGTGGTGCCCGACCGGCCCCCGCCGGCGGGTCCCCCGGTGCCTCCCGGAGGATCGCAATGACGCCGCCCCATGGTCTTCGTCGCGTGGCGCTCCCGGGCCGGGACGCGGGCGTGACGCTGCTCGGTCTGAGCGTGCTTCTCGTCGCTCCGCACCTGGCCGCGCAGGGTCCGCCGACGCCGCCGACGCAGGACACCACCGTGCTCGTCTTCGAGCGCGAGGTGTTCGAGTACCCGGAGTACGCGCGCAGGAATCCGTTCCGCCCGCTGCTCACGACGCTGGACGGCGGTCCGCGCTTCGAGCGGCTGCAGCTCATGGGGATCATCTATTCCGACGATCCGGCCAAGAGCGTGGCGGTCTTCGCCGCCGGGCCGGCGGACGGGGGCGGGGG
>RFGQ01000350.1 GCA_003695865.1 Gemmatimonadota bacterium
CCCCACGCCCCACAGCCGGGGCGGACGGATCTCCTTCGGGCGGAAGTCGCGTGGCAGAGCGACCCGAGCCGGGGGCCGGCCGTCGCGCGTCAGCCAGAGCCAGGTCGCCGACTCACGGGGCGGATACTCTCCGGTGAGGCGGACCCACACGCCGCCGTCTTCATCGGCGACAAGTCGATCCGCCACGGGGAGCGTCTCCGGCAACGGCACGCCCCGCCTGACCTGGCGGAGGTTTCTGACGACCTCCACAGGTGTGTCCTCCGGCAGGTCACGGGCCGCGTAGAAATCCGCGACTGCTGCCTCCGGCATCGATGGCGGCGGGTCCGGTCCTCGGACCACGCAGGCCGAAAGAGTGTCGATGGGCGGCATCGCCCTCAGCTCCCAGGCTTCGGTGTCCATATAGAACACCGTGCCGGCCGGGGATACGTCCCAGAGCGTACGCTTGGCCCCGAGCACATCCACAATGGCGCCCGCGGAGAGGTCCACATAGACCTGCGGTCCATCGGTCTCGACAACGCGCTGCCACATGCCCGGCTCGGTGTTCCACCTGCGGATTCCTACTCGACCCCGTCCCAACCCCCGCCGCCCCCGCAGGGACTCGACCAGGGACTCCTGATATCGGTCGAAGCCGAGAGAGTACAGCGTCCCCGCCGCGTTGAAGTGTGCCTCGGGATTCTGGCCGAAATCCGCATCGGGTTCCGGATGGCTCTCGGCGAGGAGGTCGCCCTCCGGGCTGAAGTGACTGATTCGCCAGAGTCCCACATCGAAGACCACCAGGGTGCCGTCCTCAAGCACACGTATCTCGAGTGGATAGCGGAACTCGCCCGGTCCGTCTCCCTCCTTCCCGATCCGCACTGCCTCCTCGCCTCTCTCGATGCCGACGACCTGGCGAGCGAGGCCATCCGAGACGAAGAGTCGACCCGAGCGTCCGACGGCCACGTCCGTGATCCGGCCGAACTCGAGCCCGGACGGGTCGTGCTCGAGGCCGAAGGTGTGCTCGAGGGTCGCATCGGTTTCCCGGAGTTCCTCCCAACGCGGGAGTTGAGCACAAGCCTCGGACGACGGTGACCGGGCCGGCGGATCGACCTCGCACGCGGCCATGAGGTGGGCGAGGAGCGCCACGAACAGCGTCCGACGGGTCATCCCTTCGTCTCGTACCAGGACCGCCCGAAGCCGCCCTCCACGACGAGCGGCACGCTGAGCTCGATCGCGGACTCCATGCGCTCGGTGACGATGCGGGCCACGGCCTCTTCCTCGCCCTCGGGCACCTCGAGCAGCAGTTCGTCGTGCACCTGCAGCAGCATGCGCGCTCCCGACCCGGCCCGTGTGAGGGCGGCGTCGACGTCGAGCATGGCCTTCTTGATGAGGTCGGCTGCGGTGCCCTGGATGGGGGTGTTCTGCGCGACACGCTCGCCGAACTGGCGGATGTTCCAGTTCTTCGCCCTGAGCTCGGGCACGTAGCGGCGCCGTCCGAGCAGGGTCTCCACGTAGCCCCGTTCGCGCGCGAGACGCACCTGCTCGTCGAGGAAGGCGCGCACCCCGGCGAAGCGCTCGAAGTATTCGTCGATGAACGCCTGCGCTTCGTCACGTGGAATCCCGAGCTGGCGTGCGAGCGAGAAGGCCCCCTGGCCGTAGAGCGTGGCGAAGTTGATCGTCTTGGCCCGCGCTCGCTGCTCGTCGGTCACGTCCTCGAGAGGCACGTCGAAGATGACCGAGGCGGTCTGCCGGTGCACGTCGATGCCCTGCGTGAAGGCGGTGACGAAGGCCTCGTCGCCGCTGAAGTGCGCCAACACCCGCAGCTCGATCTGCGAGTAGTCGGCGCCGAAGAAGACGAAGCCGGGTTCGGGCACGAAGCCGCGGCGGATCGAGCGCCCCAACTCGGTGCGGATGGGAATGTTCTGCAGGTTCGGGTCGCTGCTCGAGAGCCGCCCCGTGGCCGCAACGGTCTGATTGAAGCGCGTGTGGATGCGTCCGGTACGCGGGTTCACGAGCTGGGGCAGGGCGTCCACATAGGTGCTGCGGAGCTTTTCCAACTCGCGGTACTCCAGCATCCGCAGCGGGATTTCGGCCCCCTGGGCCGCCAGCTCTTCGAGCACGGACGAGTCGGTGGAAGGGCCGGTCTTGGTGCGCTTCACCACCGGAAGCCCCTGCTTCTCGAACAGGATCTCGCGGAGCTGTTGCGTGGAGTTCAGGTTGAATTCCGTGCCCGCGAGCTTGTAGATGTCGTCGCGGATGAGCTCCAGGTCGTGCTCGAGCGTGTGGCTCATGCCGCGGAAGAACTCGGGGTCGATGCGCACGCCGTGCATCTCCATGCGGGCGAGCACGGGCAGGAGCGGCATCTCGAGGTCGTCGAACAGCGGCGCGAGACCCTCGTCGACGAGACGGGGGCGGAACCGTTCCTCGAGCCGCAGGGCCAGGTCGACCCGCTCCCCGGCGTAGCGTGCCGCGGTCTCCTGCTCGACTTCGGCGAACGAGATCCGCTTCTGGCCGCTGCCCACCACGTCGGTCCAGGCCATGGGCGCGAGGGCGAGCAGGTCGTGGGCGAGCGCGGCCAGGTCGTGGTGACGGCGGCCCGGGTCCAGCACGTACGAGGCGACGCCCGTGTCGAACGCGAGCCCTTCGAGGCGGCGGCCCGCCCGCGCCAGGGTGACGAACGTGGCTTTGAGGTCGGCCCCCACCTTGCGGACCTCGGGGTCGGCCAGCGCGGCCCACAGGGCCCGTAGCTCGGGCGGGTTCCCCGGATCTCCGACAGCTCCGGAAGGGTCGGCCGAGGGCGAGGCCGCCTGCGCCGAGGCCTTGCCGGCGCCCGGGGCGGCCGTGGAAGGGGAGGTGGGCGCGGGCAGGTTCGCGACGCCCTGGGCGTCGAAGTCGAGCGCCAGCTCGCCGGGCGGCGTGTGCCCGAACGAGAGGTAGAACGCCTCGCCCGGCTCCACGGCCAGGGCCAGGCCGACCAGCGGGGCGCGGTGCGGGTCGGGGAACGAGGTGAACGCCTCGACCGCGACGGATCCGGCCGCTCGGATGCGCTCGACGAGTGCGGGCGCCTCCGAAGGGTCGGTCACCAGCCTGTAGCGCGGCTCCGCACCCGGTGAAGACGCTGCACCGGACTTATCCGCCTCCGCGCCACGGGTCCCCGGCGCTC
>RFGQ01000351.1 GCA_003695865.1 Gemmatimonadota bacterium
CCCTCGACCCCGACGGGGTGCTGCTCGACCTGGACGCCGTGGTTCTCGGTGCGTCGCTGCTCGACATCGGAAAGCTCGCGGTGCCCGACGCGGTGCTGAACAAGCCCGAGCCGCTCACCGACGAGGAGTGGGCCCTGGTGCGGCGCCACCCCCGAACCGGGCGCCAGATCCTGGAGCCGCTCACCGACGACGAGGTCGTGCTTTCGATCGTCTCGTGGCATCACGAGCGCTGGGACGGGTCGGGCTACCCCGACGCGCTGGCGCAGGACGCGACGCCCCTGGGCGCGCGACTCGTGGCGGTGTGCGACGTGCTTGCGGCCATGACCTCGGAACGCGCCTACCGGCGGGCCATGCCGTGGGAGGCGGCGGTCGAGGCGGTGCGCTCGGGCTTCGGGTCGCTGTTCGATCCCGGACTCGCCGAGCCCTTCGCCGCCGCGCTGGAACGGCTTCGCGCGGTGCACCTGGAGGCCACCGGAGGGGACGGGTGAACCCACGTCGGCGGCAGGTGCGCGTCCCGCGCTGCAGGATGCGGACTCCGTGGGCGGTGGGGCTCACCGCGCTGCTGCTGGGCGCGGCGGCCCCCGCGGGGGCCCAGAGGCACCTCGACCTGGGCGGTGCCCCGCCACCCGCGGTTCCCCCCGACACGCTGCGCTTCAGCGGCCGGGACGGGGCGCTCGACGTGCACCCTCCGCGCATCGACGAGCCAAAGGTCCGCATCGACGGGCGTCTCGACGAAGCGGTCTGGGCGCAGGCAGCGGTCCTGACCGGGTTCACCCAGTATGAGCCGGTCGAGGGTCGACCGGCCACCGAAGACACCGAGGTCCGTGTCTTCTACTCCCGAGACGCCATCTACTTCGGCATCCTCGCCTACGACCGAGACCCCTCCGGCATCCTGGCTCGCCTCGGCGAGCGCGATCGAGCCGTGTTCGGCGACGACTGGGTGCGCCTCATGCTCGACACCTTCGACGACCAGCGGCAGGCGTACGTCTTCTATGTCAATCCGCTCGGTCTGCAGACCGACGGCCTGTGGATCGAGGGGATCCGTACCCGCCCGGGGAGCTCGGTCTCGATCGACTTCAACCCGGACTTCATCTGGGAGTCCGACGGACGGGTCACCGACCGGGGGTGGGTGGCCGAGGTGCGCATCCCGTACGTGTCGTTGCGTTTCCGAGAGGTGCCGGTACAGGACTGGGGCGTGCAGGTCGCGCGCGAGGTGAAGCGCCGGGGATTCAAGCAGAGCTGGGCCCCGCTCACCCGTAACGAGGCGTCGACCCTGGCGCAGAGTGGCCACCTGCGGGGGCTCCGCGACATCCATCCCCGGCGCCTGATCGAAGTGAACCCGGTGGTCACCGGCTCGCGCACGGGCGCGCTCGAGGAGGGGCACTTTCGCCGCGGCGGGTTCGACCCGGAAGTGGGGATCAACGGCCGTGTGGGCGTGACGCGCAACCTGGTGTTCGACGCCACGGTGAACCCCGACTTCTCGCAGGTCGAGGCCGATGCGAACCGCCTCACGGTGAACGAGCGCTTCGCTCTGTTCTTTCCCGAGAAGCGGGCGTTCTTCCTGGAAGGCACGGAGGTCTTCCGCACCCCGCGCAACCTGGTCCACACGCGCCAGATCGCCGATCCCGTGGCCGGAGCGAAGCTCACCGGAAAGGTCGGCGCGTTCCAGGTAGGCTACCTCGGCGCGGTCGACCAGGCGCCACGCACGCTCTTCGGCGGCGATCGGGATGCCCTCTTCAACCTGCTGCGCATCCGCCGCGACGTGGGGAGCGGCTCCACCGTGGGCCTGCTCTACACCGACCGGACGCTCGCCTCCGACGCATACAACCGCGTACTGGCGGCGGACGCTCGCCTGCTCGTGCACGGCCGCTATACCCTGACGGGGCAGTTTGGCGCAAGCTGGACGGCGCACGAGGGCGGGGCCGCCACGGGGTTCTCACCGCTTCTGTTCGCGCAGCTCGAGCGCTCCGGGCGCACGTTCGGTTTCGAGCTCAAGCTCGACGACGTCTTCCCCGACTTTCGCACGGAGAGTGGCTTCATCCCGCGCACCGGAGACACCGAGGTCTTCGCCTCGGCGCGCCACACGACGTTCGGCCGTCCCGGAGCACTGCTGGAACGGGCCACGGCCGAGGTCCGCTTCGACGGCTTCTGGGAGCACGACGCGTTCTGGAGCGGCGCGTCACCCTTCGAGTGGGAGGTCGAAGCCCAACCCACGCTCAACCTTCGCGGCGACCGCTCGCTCTCGCTCATCCTGCGAAGCGGCTACTTCCGTTTCTCCGAGTCGGCCTTCGGGGCCTACGCGGTGGCGACGCCCGGCGGCGGCAGCGAGCCGTTCGCACTGCCTCCACCGTTGGAGCACATGCTCGCCGTGGGGTTCGTCCCGCGTCTCCGCATCTCGAATCAGGTTCAACTGAACGGACGCATCTTCCTGCGCGAGATACCGATCTTCGTGGAAGGGTCGCGGGGCATCGAGCTTCAGGCGGCGCCCGACCTGACGCTCCGTCCGACGACCGCACTCCAGGTCCAGCTCCAGCACACGTTCAGCCGGATCCGGAGGCAGCGTGACGACTCGGTGTTCAGCACCTCGAACCTGAGCCGCCTGCGGGTGCAGTACCAGTTCGGCAAGGCCCTGTTCGCGCGCGCGATCGTGCAGTTCGACCTCGAGGAGCGCGACGCGCTCGAAGATCCCGCCACCGGCCGGGCGCTGCTGATCTTCGGGTCGCCCGTGGCGGCGCGGCGCTCGGGACGGTTCGACGGGCAGTTCCTGGTACAGTACGAGCCCTCGCCGGGGACGATCTTCTTTCTCGGCTATTCCCGGGCCGAAGTGGGGGAGCACCTGGGCTTCGACCTTGGCCGGCTCGACCCCGTGGAGGACGGCCTCTTCCTCAAGTTGAGCTACCTGTTCCGCCTCTGATCGGCCCACATCCAACGGGCCTCGGCGGCCGCCAACGCGCCCTCCACGTCTTCGGGCAGTAGCAGACCCTCGTCCACCAGCGTACTCGCGGCCCGGCGTGCCGCGTCCATGTATCCGCGAAGGCCCCCGTAGAGCTCCCGGAGCGAGGGCCTGGGATCGTGCCAACGGGCGCGCTGGGCCGCATCGAACGGCAACGGCACGTAAAGACCCACGAAATCGCGCAGCTCGTCGGTGGGCGGTCGCTCGCGCAGGCTCCAGGGTGTGTACGTGGCCACGGGCACGCGCAATTCGAGCGAGCGGGCACCCGTCATTTCGTTGCCGAGGCCGTCGACCTGGGGCACCCGCACCGGGAAGTGGGGGCCGAGCGAGGGGGGCTGCACGTCGACGATGCCTTCGCTGCGGAAGCGGGGCCCGTAGTCCGCCCGGTAGGCGACGTGAGCGACCCTGGGCACCCGCACCCCGGGCACCCGGGGGAAGGCCAGGCCCTCGACGGGCACGAGTTCACCCCGATCGAGTCGCGGATACCGGCTCGGCGGAGGTGCCTCGTCGTCGGCGACCCAGGCGACCAGGCGCACGGCGAGGGCCCGTAGCGTGAGCAGAAAGTCGAGCGGATTGCCCACGAACACCGGCGGACCGGCGTCGGCCTGCTCCCGTCCCGTGGCGGCGAACTCCGCACCGTCGTCGCCCAGGGGCGACTCCCTCGGAGGGAACGGCCCGACGAAGTGCTGCCCCGAGGCCAGATGGTAGATCCGCTCGCCCTCGAGCGGCTCCACGTCGCTGCGGCCGTCGGGCGAGGTGTGGATGAGGGCCGCCGCCCGTCCCCAGTACTCGTAGCCGGTGTTCGTGTAGAACACCTTCGGCCAGTGCGCACGACGATCGGGATCGGCGGCCAGCCCGTCTTCCATGCCCGTCACGGGATCTCGTTCACTGCGCGAGGTGAAGGGGAACAGGTCCGTCGGGTAGAAGAACGCGGAGTAGCGGTGTGCGTCGCGAGAGGGCTGGGCGAAGCGGTGGTTGAAGCTGCCCCGCCCCGCCCCCGCCGTGTGCACGAGCATTCCGTCGAACGCCGTGCGGCCACCCTCGTCCACGTTGAAGCCCTGGTAGAGGAAGTGGCGCAGGAAACGCCCGGTCTGCGACACCCCGAAGGCGATTCCGTAGTGGACCGGGAACTCGCTGTCGAGGTCGTATTTCGCGTACGAGATCATGTCGCGCACGACGGCCAGCCCCAACCCCACCAGGCGGGGATCCTCGGCCCGGTAGACGAGTTCGTAGATGTGGCCCGGCTCGAAGCCTCCCTCGAGGGCCACGGCCGTGAGCCGCCCCATCTCGATGCCCTCCGCGCGGGCGACGAAGTGCCACCGCTCACGGGGCACCACACGCCGCTCGCCCTCACGCCCCACACGCACGGTGAGCACGTTCGCAGAGTCGGTGGGGTCGGCCGGCGGATAGGTGCGGTGACCCCGGTGCGCGAGCGGCAGCACGTCGACGGGCTCGTCCACGACCCAGTCGGAACGCACGAGACCGGTGATGGGCGTTCCGCCCGGACCCCGGGCCACCGGCACGTGGAGGCGCACCAGGCCCTCGCCGTCGGGCACGTCCCACTGCCAGCCGACCCAGATGACGGTGAGTCCCTCACGGAACAGCAGACCGTCGCCGAAGTGCTCCGCCCGGGTGGGATCGAGCGCGCCGCGCAGGGCCCGGTTGAAGTAGCGGAGCGAGGCCTTGCCGCCGCGGTTCGACACCTCGAGCCAGGCCACACCGCGCCGCCGCGCCGGATCGGCGGGCTGAAGCACCATGAACTCGGCCCAGGCCTCGATGCGCCCGTCCCCGTTGTGCGGCGCGAATCCCAGGTCCACGATGGCCGCGTTCGCCGGGTTCGCCGGATCGAACGAGAAGTACACGCGCCCCACGAGCTTCTCGTAGGCGCCGGCCTCCCCCCAAGCCCGTCCGCCCAGGATCAACTCGCGGCGGTCGATCTCGACACGAACGACCTCGGGCGCCGCGGGCCGCGGAGAAACGAGCCCGGCGGCGATCATCACCCCGAGGAGCACGATCCGCGCGCGACCCGACGGGCCGCCGCACGCACCTATCCCACCGTGCGCACCCACTCTCAGAACCCGATCACGAGGGCGAGGTCGACCACCACCCACCGCAGACGCACGTCCCCGGCGTCGAACGAGGGCGTCGCGCGGGCGTAGCGGGCCTGCGGGCGCAGTCCCCAGCGCTCCCCCGCGCGCACGAGCAGACCGCCGCCCAGTTCGAGGCCGAGCGCGCGGTCCGACGTCCCCCGGTCCGCAGGCGGCGACGAACTCCCGGGTGCGCCGGGCGCCGGGCCCGCGACCCGGGCTTCGACGGTTGGCGTGAACACACCGGCCAGCACGAACGGCGTCACCCGTCCGAGGGTCACGGGGTTGAGCCTAAGACCCAGAGCGAACGAGGTCGCCGCCAGCGTTTCGCCCTCCGCGCAGGCGCCGCCCGAACCGCAACCGGCCCTCACCTGAGAGAAGCCGACGTAGGGTGACCACCAGCCCGAGCCGACGGAAAACTGCACGGAAAAGGCCGCATCCGCGTCGGCCGCGCCCTCCACGCCCCCGGCATCGGCGAACTGCTGCACCGGCAGGCTCAGGCCTCCGGCGAGTTCCCATTGGAGGGGCGAGATCTGGCCCGCCGCGGGCCGCGCCATGGCGGCGGCGACGGCGAGCGCCGCGCACAGAACAACGAATCCGCCTTCCGTCCGGGGGCGCCGTCGGCCCCTCGCGCACCCTCGAGGGCCGTGACCCCCGACCACCCGGGAGCGGTCCCCTCGGGCGCCCAGAGGCGCGCCGACACCACGGAGAATCCTCAGGATGGGACGACGCATGGGGAACGCACTCCGGTCGGCGGCGCGAGCCTTGGTTCGAGATCGTCGGGGGAATTCGGACAACACACTAGCGTCCTCGTCGCCTCCTGGCCACGATGTCGTGCCCGCGGCCGTCCACCCTTCACCCTTCGGAGCACCGCAGCCGATGCGCGCACTTCCCCGCACCGCCCGCCGCACCCACGGCTTCACGGAGTCGGTGATCCGCGAGATGACCCGCGTCGCGGCCGAGACCGGCGCGATCAACCTGGCTCAGGGATTCCCCGACTTCCCCGCCCCGAACGTCCTCAAGGAGGCGGCCTGCCGGGCGATCCGTGCCGACGTGAACCAGTACGCCGTCACATGGGGCGCGCCGGCGCTGCGCGCCGCCCTCGAAGCTCGCTACCTCGAGCGGTACGGGATGGAGGTGGACGGCGACCGGCAGATCACCGTGACGTGCGGCGCCACCGAGGCCATGGCCGCCGTGCTGCTGTCGTTGCTCGACCCCGACGACGAGGTACTCATTCCCGAACCCTTCTACGAGAACTACGGGCCCGACGCGGTCCTTTCGGCGGCCCGGCCCGTCTTCGTGCCACTCACCCCGCCCGACTTCAGGCTCGACGCGGGCGCACTCGAGGCCGCGGTCACGCCGCGCACCCGCGCCATCGTGCTCAACACACCCAACAACCCGACCGGCCGTGTGTTCTCACGCGAGGAGCTCGAAGGGGTGGCCGACCTCTGCCGGCGCCACGACCTGGTGGCGGTGACGGACGAGATCTACGAGTACATCCTTTACGAGGGAGAGCACCTCGCGCTGGCCACATTCCCCGACATGGCCGAGCGCACCGTGGTGGTGAGCGGCCTTTCGAAGACCTTCTCGGTCACGGGCTGGCGTGTGGGCACGATCGTGGCGCCGGCCGACCTGACCGCGGCCATCCGCAAGGTTCACGAC
>RFGQ01000352.1 GCA_003695865.1 Gemmatimonadota bacterium
ACCCACGAGATCGGCCTCTACGACGGGACCGCGTGGTGGAGGCTGCGGCCCCGCGAGGGCACCTACGACCCGGCCAACGCGGTCGAGGCGATCGACGCCGACATCGTTCAGCGGCACCTCTTCGCGGCCGTGTTCGGCATCGAGGACGCGCGCGACGAGCGCCTCACGTTCGTGGGCGCGAACCGCGACGCCCGCTGGCTGCAGGAGCGGGTGGACGCCGGAGCGGCGCGCTGGGCGGTCACGCTGCCGCCCGTCACCATGGACGAGTTCATCGCCGTCTGCCGGCAGAACCGGCTCATGCCGCCCAAGTCGACGTGGTTCGAGCCCAAGATCCGTAGCGGCCTCGTGATGGCCCTGCTCGACTGAAGAGTCCCGCCAGCGAGGAGATCCATGCCACCCGACACCGGTGAGCGCGCCGCACCCGCGGCGCCCGCGCCCGACCCCCATTTCACCGCCCTGGAGCGGATGTACGTGAGCGCGCCGGTGAACGCGTTCTATCGTCCGCAGGTGAGCGTCGCACCGCGCGAAGCCTCGATCGAGATCGACCTGAGCCCCGAGTTCCACCACCCGCTCGGTGCCGCCCACGGCTCGATCTACTTCAAGATGCTCGACGACGCGGCCTTCTTTGCTGCGGCTTCGCTCGAGCGGGAGGTATTCCTGCTCACGGCGTCGTTCACGATCCACCTGTTCCGGCCGGTTTCGGAAGGCGTGCTCAGGGCCGAGGGCCGCGTCCTGCACGAGGGCCGCACGCAGTACGGCGCGGCCTCGGAACTGTTCGACGCGCAGGGCCGGCGAATCGCGGCCGGAAGCGGCGTCTTCCTGCGCAGCCGCACGCGCCTGGCCGACCTCGAGGCGTACCGGAGCTCAGCCGGGGGGTAGGCGATCCGCTCCGGTGGCGCCCGGGCCGAGCGTCTCGCCCTCGCCCTCCGCCGGCGCTTCGCCCCGGCCCACGTTCCGCTCCACGGCCGCCTGCACCTCGCCCACGAGACGGATCAGCGCCTTGCGCCGAGAGCCGACCACCCGGCGGAAGATCGCGCGGGAGCC